>NZ_JBSXOQ010000104.1:0-63159 GCF_056859495.1 Sphingobium sp. L-44
TGTGACGTGTGGTAACTCCACCTTACCGATGAGCCCGGTGGCCACCGAGTTCGAAATCGCATGGGGTTGGGCATGCCCAACCCCATGCGATCACCTCAATCTACACCGGAAATTACACCACGAGCGCGGACGCTAACTTGGCGGCTCATCGAGGCAAGCTTCGGCTGGCGGAAATCGCAGCCATTAATAATCAGCGGTCGATAGATCCACAACGCCGTGCTGCCATCAACGAGGCGGCAAGAGCCCTTGAACAGCGTGCCTATGTTCCCTTGGTTCGCACTGCAGCTGGGCTTTCCATTCATCCTGCGCATGAGCACGATCCAGCCTTGCGCGCTGCGAACTTCTTTGAGGCAGAGCCGGAAATCCAGCATGCTTTCCGTCAAAAATGGCAGAATCTTGTGGCTGCGTTGTCCCGCCTCCATGTCGGTCGCGAGAATAGCCCAGTTTTCCAAAGGGAGGCAGGGTTAGCACCTGCCGGCCTATCTGCCGATATGCAGGCTGCAGTTGAGCCGGTCCTTGCAGATGCTGAAGTCCAAACGGCGCTGCAGCAGTCATTCAACCTGTGGCGGTCCCAACAACTTGCAGCTGAGCGTGAGCGTGAGGCCCAGGATCGTAATATAAAGCAGAAAAAGGCCGAGCGTATCAGGGCAATTAATGATGCTCTTTCGGAACTTGAAGAGCGGTCCGCCAGAGATGTCATATTCAAGCAAGAGTTTGATAAGATCGGCCATGAGCTCAATGCAGTTGTGAAAGCTCTGGCTGATTCAAAATTGATATGCCGTCTTGATGGTGGGCGATTTATTTTCCATGCCCCCGATATTAATGTTCGGTGGGCCACTCGCGAGCTCGCCTTGACGCCTTTGGGCAGGCGAACATTGAACCTTCTGATCAAGGCCGTCGAACCCACTGACGATGGGGGCTTGGGCTGGTCGTCATGGCAAGTTGAATTGCCGCCGCGCGTCGTCGCGAAGGGGCCTTTGGCAGATCAGATCGAATGGCCGATGGATCGCGGCAGAGGGCGTGAATGATCCCTCCGGCCCCGACGATATAGGAAGTGGGAATAGCTTGAAGAGCAGCAGGTGGCTGCAATTACTGAAATGAAAATCTGAACCTCACCCTAGCGGACGCAGCCGCCGCTGGGTGGAGAGAAAGAACCCACCTCAATGATCTATGTAAGTGAAGAAGACCGCAGGCGCAGCGCGCTTGCGAAAAAAGCCGCTCGCGCATTCGCCGGCATGGTCGGCTGGGCGCCTGAACCCTGCACATCGATAATGCCGCGTGCTTTGGTGGACTTCGACTATGCGGAGCGTGCCAGCACCGTGATGGCGCACTGGCACAAGAAGCTCTCGCTCACCGCCCTCATCAAGGCCGTTGCCGAGTGTCGAACTGACCTTCTCTTGGTCGAGCCGAGCCACGGATCAGGGAAGCAGGGCGACAACTATATCACGCTCTTGCTTTGCCGCGATGGCGAGGTCCAGATCGTCAAAGGCCTATGGATGTGGCTTCAGGCACCCGGCGGACCGATCCACCTGGTCACAAATCCTGATGGGGGCGACGAGATGCGCGCCTTCGTGATTGATCAGATCGGCATTCGTCCACTGCCAAATCTACCTTGGTCAACCGCAGAAGCGGAAAGGCTCGGTTTCTGGATCGCCAAGAAGCACTGGCAACTGGCGACCGGAGGGCATTACGCATGACCCAGATCGATAACCTCCGATGGCTGGACCACCTACCGACCGGCTGGTCGGCTCTCTACCAGGACTTCCTGGCCGATCTCGCCGCGAATGACATCCCAGTGATTGTGGAGGAAGTAAAAGAGAAATTCGGATCGCTTCGGATTCATCTTGAGCCCAAGGTTCCAGAGGCAAGGCCTTACATCATCGCTGCCGAGGAGCGGTCGAAGGTGACCTGCCAAAAATGCGGTGATCCGGGTGAATTGCTGATGCGCAATCGCATCGTTGCCACCCTCTGTCAGCTCCATAGCGGCGGTTTTTCCAAGCCGGCCGCACCGCCAGTGGTCACGGTCTACATCAAGTCTCCGGATCGGAGCGACGGGTAGGCGCCACTGCTGCGGCGAAGGTCAGGTTGGAACAGGCTCAGGCAGCTGAGCGAAATCAAATGAAAAAGGGCCAAGGCGCGGCACCGCTCGGCTGCCGCGCTCCCTAGAAGTGAAAGTCTCTTACATGCAGAATATTCTTACACCGTGCTCCGCGGGGAGCGTGAGCGGCTTGCCGTGGATCAAGCCCGCTACGCATCGTGCCATCATGATGTTGGCGGCGAACATCGGCGGACCGATCGATATCGCCCCCGAGCTGCGTTTCCCCGGCACTCAGCATGCCGTGCTGCTGGAAGGCGCTAATCTCCTGATTGCCGGAACCCGGACCGGCCCGAATATCGGACTGTACGACTTTGGTGCGGTGGCCAGACAGCATGGCATGGATCTGCTGCTGGCCCGGTTCTCTGGGCCGATCGCGTCATACGATATCTACCGTTGCGACGCCAACAAGTGGTTCACAGCCTATCATCGCGTGTTCGAGGATCGCCCTTGGTTTTGCCCGCCCGGTGATGTTGTCGATCAGCCATTTATTCTCGCCCACAGGCGCGGACTGCTTTTCGCCCGACATGCACCTTTCCCCGATGCCCGGCGGTTCGAAGCAGGCCATTCCCCGGCGACGCAGAGCGACACGCAATGGCAGGAGGCCGCATGAGCAAGGCCAAAACGAAGCCCGCCATGGCAGACCGGCCAGAGGAGTTGTCTTGCTTCCCGCTGGACCCTGCCGGCGACGGTAGTTTCAAATACCTTCGCTACTTTTACAAGCGCGGTGCAAACCGCGCCGGTATCATAGAACCGGTCTTGGCAAAGCTGACACCCGCCGGGCACAAGGCCGCGCATAACGACCTGCTGCTCCCTGATGCGGCAGGCGGCGAATATATGGACCTTTGCTATCTGCTGCAGCGCTATGATGCCATGCTGCCTGCCGCAGAGCGGAATGGGTTTGCCCAGTTTACCCTGAGATTGCCGCCAGACCAGCCACCACATCGGGGATGGGAGCAGGCGCGAGCCTGGGTCCGATCCTACTTTGTCCGGCAGGAACAATTGGCGGCGCTGATGATCCTCCACCTACCATATTTGGCGGGTTCACCGAACGCCAGTCACATCCATATCGTGCTCCCGGCACGCAGACTGACAGTAAATGGTTTTACCGGCCATGCCCGCGATATCATCTCGGACGGTGGCTGCCATAATGCATTGAACGCCTGGCTCAGCTTTCAGCAGGAAACTGGCTCATGCGCGAAGTGACCATGATCGATCCGCCGGGTGGCAGGCGTTAGGCGTAGCACGAACCGCGTCGCGAAAGGCGTATTCGGCGACCCTGTAAGAGTGGTTCGGGCCGTCCCTGGGCCAGCAGGCATTGGGCCTGCTGGCTATCGTTTCTCTCGAACGTCATCAGATCGGAGCGGGCCTAACGAGTGCGAGGCGTTGTTCGTTGGCGATGGCGGCGTCCAGGCGGGTGAGGTGTGCGAGGCTGATAGGGCGCTGGCCGTTGCTCTGGATGCGGCCGGCATTGCTCCATGGGTGCGTTCCGGGGCCGTTGTAGACGACGCGGACGTTGGCGCCGCGGGCGCGGTGGAGGACGAGGAGGTGGTCGGGTTCGTGGCGGATGGCGACGGTTCGACCTTGGGTGAACTTGATCTCCACGCGGCGGCTGGCGGGGCATAGGGCGTCGTGCGCCATGGTCGACGCGGGGTTCAGGGTGAGGCCGGACATGTAGGCGGCGATGACCTCGCCGATGCTGCCCACTAGGTGTCCGTCGAGCGTGAACTTGCGGCCGGGGAACAGGGCCTCAAGGCGCTCGGCGGAACCGTAGAGGGAGGCGAGCAGAGTGCGCACCTCTGCCCAGTCGACGTCAGGCATGGGTCACGCGGGTTCTAGTTCCCGCGCTTCGGTCGGTTCGAGCGCTTCGTGCAGGATGGCTTCGAGCAGGCGTTGGCGGGTATTGTCGCCGGTTGTGAGGCTCGATTCCAGTCGGTCGCACAGAGCCATGAGTTCGTCGACCTTGGCGACGATGCGGGATTGCTCAGCGAGGGGGGGGAATGGAATCGGAAGGTTGCGGAGGATTCCGAGGTTCAGGCCTTTGTATGCGATCCCCCGCAAGTTGCTCTGAATGTAATCCCAGAAGAACGGTGAAAGCATGGTGTAGACCATAAATGACCCGCTAATCTCAGGTGCGATCGGGACAACCGCAACTTCTCGCGCAACATTGAATCCCGCTAAGGTATCCGGGACCAACGCAACGCCGCCGAGGGTCCCACGGATATTGATTACGATTTCTCCCCCGCGAAGACGGGTTCTCGAGTAATCTGCTTCAATCTCTTCGCGAACTTTCCGAACACCCGAAAGTTCAATGAGTCCGGGGCGCACATCGCTGCATCGGAGTGTGGAAATTCCTCCGACTTTCGGTTCGTCACCGAGCTTAATGACGCCGTATGAGATTTCTCGATGCATCGCGAGCGTCTGTTGCACCGTCGTCCAACACCAGCCTGTGGGGCATTCAAAGGGAACTTCCCCCTGTTGACTTGCTTGCTCCACTTCGGCGCCGAGCCGCGATTTCCAGAATGCCTTTGCAGGCAACTCGGAGGGATCCTGTTTAACCAGCTTCCCCCGCACGGCGAGGTTCAGGATCGTCTGGCGCAGTTGCTTGATCTGATCGGCGCGGGTGGTGAGGGCGGGGAGGTTGTCGAGCGCGAAGCGGGCGTGGGTGGTGAAGGTGGCCGGATCAGGATCGGGCGCGTTCAGCCGGGTGAGGCTGGCCGCCGTCAAACAGTCGCGGGCGGCTTCCCGCTCCTTGCGCGCCTCTTCCAGCCGGTCGCACAGCGCCATGAGTTCATCGACCTTGGCGACGATGCGGTGCTGTTCGGCGAGAGGGGGCAGCGGAACCGGGATTTGGTCCATCTTGTTCTTCGGCAACCCACCACGCCCGGCGCCGGTCTGTTCGCCGAACACAAAGCCTTGGAAGTAGGGCGAGAGGACTACCATGTGGAGAAAGGCAGACATGTCAGCGAGCGCAGGGCGAATTATAGCCACATGCTGGCTCACATTGGCCTCGTGAAAATCGGCTTCCACGCGGCAGCATCGCCCCATCGAACCGCCGGTAATGTTGAGAAGCAAATCGGATGGGCGAACTGCTGTTCCCGCCATTCGAGTATGCGTCTCGGGCGCGATGTAGGCAACGTCATCAAGCAAGAGCCCATCGTCGTAGACGTTTTGGGATCGTAGGAACGGAATTCCGTTAGTTTGGTATGCGTCCTTACCGCCTCGGGGGGTGCTGCCGGACCCAGTTTTGGTGCAAATTTCACCTACCGTCGACCAAAGCCAACCTGCGGGACAGGGAAAGGGCTCGTCCACTGTAGGCAGCGCTTCGACGTGCGCAGGACGCCCGAAATTGCCTTTTTGGGTCGCAATGGCTTCTATGAGTTGGGCAGTCGGCTCATCCGAAGCTTCTTGCCCCACCAGCTTTCCCCGCACAGCCAAATCCAGCACGAACCGCCGCAGCCGCGCGATTGCGTCGGGCGCCTCGGCCATGCGCTCGTAGTGGGCCAGCAACTGCTCCGCGTTCATCGTGCCAGCGCCTCGGCAAGAATGGCCTTCAACTGGTCGCGCAGGTTTGCCGCTTCTGCCTCTACCGCGTCGAGTTCCCGGAGTAGCTCTTCGGGATCGCCATGGTCCTCGGCTTCGCTGTGCGGATTCTTGATGTCGAGGTTGTAGCCGCGAGCCTTGATGTCCTCGATGCTGACTTTCCAGGCCTGCGGGCCTTCGACGCGGCCTTCGCGGTTTGCGCCGCCCCACCAGTCCATGCAGGACTGGAAGTGCTCCAGCCGGATCGGCTTGGTCATGGAGTAGGCTTTCTGGCCGGCGGGCACCTGATGTTCGTAGTACCAGACCTCCTTGGTCGGCTCGCCCTTCTCGAAGAAGAGCAGGTTGGTGCCGATGGAGGCGTAGGGCCGAAAGACGCTGTTGGGCAGGCGCACGATGGTGTGCAGGTTGCACTCTTCCAGCAGGTGCTCCTTGAGGCGCGTCTTCACGCCTTCGCCGAAGAGCGAGCCATCGGGAAGGACAACGGCGCCGACACCGCCCTTGCGCAGCAGGCGGATGATGAGGGCCAGGAACAGGTCGGCCGTCTCACGCGTGCGGAACTGCGGCGGGAAGTTGGACTCGATGCCGTCTTCCTCCTTGCCGCCAAAGGGCGGGTTGGAGAGAACCACGTCGACGCGGTCCTTTTGCTCCCAGCTGATGTAGGGGCGGGCCAGCGTGTTGTCGTGCCGGACGAAGCTGGCGTCCTCCACACCGTGCAGCAGCATGTTGGTGACGCAGAGCATGTGCGGCAGCGGCTTCTTTTCGACGGCGCGCAGACCGGACTGCATGAGCGCCTCGTCCTCGGGGCGCTTCACGTGCTTGTCGCGCATGTGACGGATCGAGCAGGTGAGGAAGCCGCCGGTGCCGCAGGCGGGGTCAAACAGGACCTCACCGGGCTTTGGATCGATTCGGTCCACCATGAAGGCGGTGACGGCGCGGGGGGTGTAGTACTCGCCCGAGTTGCCGGCCGACTGTAGGTCGTTCAAAAGCTGCTCGTAGACATCCCCGAAATGCTGGCGCTCGGACAGGTCGTTGAAGTCGACGTCGTTGATCTTGTTGACCACCTGCCGCAGCAGTTGGCCGGACTTCATGTAGTTGAAGGCATCCTCGAACACGTCGCGCACCACGACGCGGCGGTCACCCCTCTGGCCGGTCGGCTGGAGGCCCTTCATGGCCGGGAAAAGCTCGTCGTTTACGAAGTTGAGCAAGGCTTCGCCTGTCAGGCCCTCGGGATCGGCGGCCCAGGTGCGCCACTGGAAGGCTCCTGGCACAGGCGACTGGTAGCCCGGCTGCATGAGCTCCAGTTCCTGATCCTGATCGTCGATGATCTTCAGGAAGAACAGCCAGCACAGCTGGCTGATGCGCTGGGCGTCACCGTCGACGCCGCTGTCCTTGCGCATGACGTCCTGGATGGATTTTACGAGAGTGCGGACAGACATGGACTAGGCGACTTCCTGATAGAGTTTGGCTTGGAGCTCGTGCACGGCGTTCTCGAAACCTTCGCGGCCGCCGAACGCCTTGATGAGCTGGACGGGCGTTCCGAGGTTGGTGAAGGGTGAGATGCGCAGCACGTTGGTATCGTCGAGATTGATGACGCCCTCGTCCTGATACTTCGCCAGCAAGGCATCAAGCACGGATCGAGCCTGCTCGCCATATTTTCCGAAGGCGTCGCGGCGGCGCACGTTGTCGACACGCTGACGGCGGGTCAGTGGCTTGGCGTCGAAGGCGACGTGACAGATGAGATCGAAGGGATCGAGGTCCTTGCCAAGCTCCTCGGCGATGACATCGAGGGAAAGGCCTTCGGCTTCCAGTTCGTCCAGGATGGCCTGCTTGCGCTCGGCGCCCTGCCAGCGGCGCAGGAAGTCGTCGAGGCTGGCGAAATGGCGGCGCAGCGCCTTTTTGGTGAAATCGCGCAGGGACTCTGTGACGAGCTTTCCGTTCTCGTCGAGGTACTCGACACGCTCGGCGACGATTGAGGCGCCGATGCCATCCACGTAGACCTTGCGGGACTTCTTCTTCAGGTCGTCCGGATCGAAGGTGACGTCCGGGTCGTCGACGATCACTTCGTCCTCGCCCGGCTTGCCGGGCAGCGGATCGCCGTCTTCGTCGATGGGCGTCTCGTCGTCAGGCGGCACGATCGGGTCGTTCTCGCCGGGCGTGTAGATCTGGACCGGCTCACCGTCGAACTCCGGGTCGGCGAAATGGCTGGTCGCGCCGCGAAAATCCATGAGGGTGAAGTAGTACTTCTTGGTGTCCTCGTGCACGCGCGTGCCACGGCCGACGATCTGCTTGAACTCGGTCATCGAGCCCACCTCGCGGTCGAGCACGATCAGGCGGCAGGTCTGGGCGTCGACGCCTGTGGACAGCAGGCGCGAGGTCGTGACGAGGACGGGGTAATCCACTTCTGGGTCGATGAAGTTCCCGAGCTCGTTCTTGCCCTCCGTGTCGCTGCCGGTGATGCGCATGACGTAGCGGTGGTTCTCGGCGACGAGGTCCTGGTTCTCGTTCACGAGCGCCTGCCGCATTCGCGCCGCGTGCTCTTCGTCGACGCAGAACACGATCGTCTTCTGCATCCGGTCGCCGCTTTTCTTCAGGAAGTCCGTGACTTTCTTGGCGACCAGCTTGGTGCGGTCGTCGAGCACCAAGGTCCGGTCGAAGTCTTTGGCGTTGTAGATGCGATCCTCTACTTCCTCACCGTCCCTGTCGACCTGGCCCTTCTCCGGGCGGTAGCCGGACACGTCGCGGTCGATGTGGACCTTGATGACCTTGTAGGGGGCGAGAAAGCCGTCGCGGATGCCCTGCTTCAGCGTGTAGCTGTACACCGGCTTGCCGAAGTAGGCGATGTTGGAGGCGTATTCGGTTTCCTTGGGCGTTGCCGTAAGGCCGATCTGCGTGGCGTCCGAGAAGTAGTCGAGAATTTCGCGCCATGCCGCGTCTTCCGCCGCGCTGCCGCGGTGGCACTCGTCGATGACGATCAGGTCGAAGAAGTCCGGCGAGAATTCGCGGTAGAGCTTCTGCCGATCCTCAGGGCCGGTGATGGCTTGGTAGAGCCCGAGGTAGATTTCGTAAGCCGTGTCGACGCGACGCTTCTTGTCGACGGCAAGGGCAAGGTCGACCGTGGATCCGTCGGCGCGTTCGATCGTCTTGGACTTGGTGGAAAGCTTCGCCATTGCGGCGCCGAACGGCCGGAAGTCATTCACCATCGTCTGGTCGACGAGGATGTTGCGGTCGGCAAGGAACAGAATGCGCTTCTTGCGTTTTGCCTTCCATAGCCGCCAGATGATCTGGAAGGCTGTGTAGGTCTTTCCAGTGCCCGTAGCCATGACCAGCAGGACGCGGTTCTGGCCCTTGGCAATGGCCTCGATGGCGGCGTTCACCGCATTCACTTGGTAGTACCGCGGCGTCTTGCCGCTGCCGTCGTCGTAGTAGTCCTGCAGGACCACCTCTTCGGTTTCTGGCGTCAGGCCCTTCCATGCCCGGTAGCGGGCCCAGAGGTCGGCGGGAGACGGGAACTGGTCGAGCCCAAGGGTAACTTCGCTCGCGCCGTTGGGCGAACTGCGGTCGTGGAAGACGAAGCCGTCACCGTTGGACGAGAACACGAAGAGGATGTCCAGGGTCTCGGCGTAGTCGAGCGCCTGCTGCATGCCGTCGCCGACGCTGTGCGTCTTGTCCTTCGCCTCAATGATGGCGATGGGCAGGTTGGGCTTGTGGTATAGGATGTAATCGGCGCGCTTGCCTTGGCCGCGCGACACCAACTTGCCGCGCACGATAATGCGGCCCTTGGTGAAGCTGACCTCCTCACGGATTTGCAGCATCTCGTCCCAACCGGCATTGCGCAGGGCAGGCGTAATGAACTTAGTGCAGACGTCCCGCTCGCTCAGAGTGCGCTTGCTCATCGTTTTCGAAAACCCCCAGTCTTGCAGGAAGGCGTAAGGGGACTTGGCTGCAAATGCCAGTGAGCGCACCTTAAAAGCTGGCTGCGAGAGAGAATTTCCGGCGAAGAAGCGCCATCCGTGCTCGGATGCGACAATTGAAGGCCGCGTTATGCCACCCTGCATTGATCAGAACCTATCTCCGCCTTCAGTTTTGGGGGCAACGCTGCCGGTTTCGCGCTGCTGCGCGTGGCACCGGATCGCCGGGCAGCGGTGCCACGTCGAAACGCGCCGCCGCTGCCCGGCAACTCAGCTCGCCTTCAATCGCAGCCAGAAGCCGAAGCCGCAAATTCATCGAGAGCGCGCGCCCCCATGCCTGCCTCCGTCACCAGTACGGATTCTGAATCAAAAATCATGCGGAGTGGGTATCCCTCATCGATTCAAAGCGGTCGAAAACTACGCTACGTCGGTCAACCCCTCATTATGGATCGATTACCAGGTCTTTTGCGGATGACTTCGCAACTGCCCGCGCCTAGGATGCCACGGTCTCAACATGAGCGGATATCGACGCACGCGTGCCCCAGCTCGAATTTCACTTTGCAAACGGGCATACCCGGGTCGAAGTCGATGCAACGCTGCTTTCTGCGGGGCAGCTCAATCTTTGCCTGCTTCAAATGCCTTCATCGCACGAGGCTGTCGCGACTGATGCTAGCCGTCCGAGCGCGGTCGCTGCGCTGCGTGACCTGCTCGCGGGCGGTGCCGCGCATGCGCAACCGGCCCTGCCGCAACTCGTGCCAGGGGCGGCACCGGTCCTCATCGTCGCGCCTGAATATGCTTTCGGCTCGCCGGACTGGTCAGCAATCAACGCAATGGTACGCGGCGCAGCACGACCGATCATCCTGCTCGCGGGCTTCGGCGCGACCTGGGCTCAAGCCGTGCTCGATTGGTCAGCTGCAACAGAGGACGGGAGCACCAAGCGCCATCTCAGTTGGAATCAGGATGCAAATCCGGTCAGCCCGGCGATGCGTGTCAATGGCGGCTGGTGCTGGATTCACGAACCGGAAGGTGACACGCATTGTATCGTTTATCTGAAGAATGTCCTTCAACAAGCCGTCGAAGCCGTCCAACTTCCCGACCTCCAAACCGGCGAGATCATTCTTCACCTGTCCTGCGGTGATATCGACCTGTTTCCGCTGATCTGCGCCGATCTCATTCAACCCGCCGCCCAGCATGCGGGATCTCCGCAGGCCCGCATTCGAGACGTTCTCGCGCCTATCGCCGCCGGTCGGCCGGCACTGGTTGTAGGATCGCTGCTTCAGCATGGCTTCAATGCCAACTGGGAAATTGCCGTCAACGCTCTGCTCAACACCGTGCTTGTCGGACGCCCCGCTGCGGTCGCGCTGTGCAACATCGCGCACGACCGGCCCCGGCCCGACGAGCAGGAAGACAAGTGGCGAAGTCTGACCGGTGTGTTCGCGCCCTTTGGTGAATTGCCGAAGGGACAGGCCGATCTTCCAGCGGCACGCGCACTCAATGCCCAAGGGATTGCTGGTGCCGTCGTCCGCCACACTCATGGCTGTGCAACGGCTGGAATGGTGGGTTGGTCGCCCTATGATCCGGTCAATGGCGTGTTGGTGTGGCGCGGTAACATGTATTGCCCGATCACCGCCGATGGCCTCGCCTTTCCGATAGCGCCAGCGCCCGCGGCAGCCGCCTGCGAGATCGCACGCTTCCTTCGCCGTCATCCTCCCATAAATGGTATGGCGCCGCGGCTGACGGAAGGCATTTCGATGATTAACGCGCAGCTTGGCGACGGAAATTCACCATCGCCTGACATGGTGTTGGGCGCCACGCTCGACGGCGTGACCGCGGACGCAAAGCGCAATCCCGATGCGCTGTCCGAAGCCGAAGTCACGAGCGCGCTCAAGGCCGGCCTACACGCGCTGGCGACCGTCCGGTCGATCGACGGCATCTCCTGGCAGGATACTGACGGTATGACCGGGCAGCTCCGGCTTCAGGCGCAGGAGCGCCATCTGCTGGTCTGGCGCTCTCCCAGCGAATCGCCGCTGTCGATGCAGCGGCACCTTGCGGCGTGGAAGCTGCGCGGCGGCACGCACCCCGATCTCGTCGTGCTTGGCGCGACGCCGCTTGGCGAACTCAGCGATGGGGAGATCCCCGAGGATCGCCGCGACGATATCAGCCTCGCGCCGCCCGCGGGGGCAGCGCTGGCTGCCGGCGGTTCGCTCGCGGCCACTGCCGGCGACATTACCGAGACGCGCCCCCTGCGCCGGGTCGCCGGCCTCGGCATCTCGCATGTCACGTCTGTCTATGCCGACTATGCGGAAGATGAAGACGAGGCGCGGGTGGCGGCGCTGATGGCGAGCATCGGCGCATTCTTTCAGGAGGGGCAAGGGCAATGACTGACCAGGCCGGCGGCACCGAACTCGCCAGCGCCTATGCGGCGATCGATCCGCTTTGCGTGAAGGTCGGGCTCGCGCGCGTCGAGCAGTCGCCCGAGGTCGAGGGAGCGGCGGGAGCGCCCGACGGTATCGCGCTCTGGTCTTCACCTTATTCGCGACTGCTTCTCTGGCCCTGTTCGGCCAGCGACGCCCGGACGGTCCAGACGACCGCCTCTGTTGCGCAGCGCTGGTTCGACGAGGTGCTGATCTCGGGAGAGCGCGGTATGGGCGGCCGGACGATCGACGGCTATCTCGTGCTCGCCCTTCCGGCGCCGCCGAAGGACGACGCGCGCGAAGACATTCGCAGGCTCGAGCTCTCGGCGCAGGTCTGCCGGAAACACCTCATCTGGCCGTCGCTTCCCGCCGACCCGGATCATACCGAAATCCCATGGCGCCGTGTCGCCGATATCACCGTCGTGGGATTACCCGATGCCGAGATCGTGCCCGGCGAAGAACTGCAATGGCCCGAAATCGATACCGAGGCCAAGGCGCTATGGGAGGAGCTTGACGCAATCGGCGTGTCCGCCGTCCTGCTGAAGGACGAGGCGCCATGACGCGCGGCGTGCGCCTGAATTCACTTGCGATCACCGCGTTTCGCGGGATCAGCGATCCCGTTCATTTCGATCTTAGCGCACCGCTGACGCTCGTCTTCGCCCCAAACGGGACCGGCAAGACGACGATGTGTGAGGCGGCGGAATGGCTGCTCACCGGCCAGGTAGAGCGGTTGAAGGATGGCAAGGATTTCGACGCGCAGGTCCTGCGATCGAAGTTCGCGGCTGCCGATCAGGCTGCATCGGTCGAAGCGAATATGTTCGTGGCCGGCGTTCAACGCTTTCTCGCGCGGCAAGCCGAAGGAGCGCACTCACCAGCCGTTTCCGGTCCCACCCGTGACGACACGGCACGGCCTGGCCCGCACGAACTCCTATCGCTGCTCGCGCCGGCTGCGGCGGCCGACGAAGCCCATCACCTGACCGCCATCAATTTGCGCCAGCGCTGGCTGAAGGGAACGCGCTTTTTGAGCGCCGAGGCGCTTGCCGCGCTGGTCGATACGGACGAGGAGACAATCGACCGGCGCACCCAGGTCTTCGCTGACCTACTCGGCATCCGGCACCTTCTTGATGCAGAACGTCAGTGCGAAAAATATGCGGGTGAGCTCCGATCGCGGCTGCGGGCCTTGAAGCAGCTGACCGAGCAGCAGGAGACCGAGGCGCGTGATCTTACCGCGGTATTGGCGGCTGGACCTAACGAGGCCCCCGCGCGGACAATCTCCGCGCGATCCGAAGCGGCCGCGGCGGCCACGCTCCTCGACGAGGACGGCGATGAGATCGGCGATGACGTCTCGCTCGACAATCGGCTCGAGGCGCTGACGGCTACCCACCGGCGCCAGCGCCACGCCTTCGATGCTCGCAGCGCGGCAGCGCAGCGCGTCGAAGCCCAGTGGAGCGCGCGCACGTCGCTGGTTGCTGCGGTCAGTGAGAACAGCGCCCTTGAAGGTCAGCTCGCTGCCGAACTCGCCCAGATCGAGGAGCGTGGACGGGCCGCTGCCGCCGCGCTCACCGAACGCACGTCTGAACGCGAGGTCGCCGATGAGGACGCGCGTAAGCTCGCCGGCGCGAAGGATCGCCTGACTCATCTCGGCGCCGTTCTGCTCGCCACCCTGCTCGACGCGGGTCTGCTCACCGGAGCGCCCCAATCGCTCGCATCCTTGTCGCAAGCCTTGGCCGAAGCGCGCTGGACCGACGCGGCGCGCGAGGCGCGACGCCAAGACCTCACAGCGCTCAAAGCGTCGCTGGAGCAGTCCGCTAGCGCCGTCGAGCGGCTCCGCCTGATCGTTGCTGACATCGCGCGCCGCGCGCCCGAGCGTGTTTCCGAAGAGGCTCTGGCGGTCTTGCGCAGCGATGCAGCCGATGCCGACGCTAGGGCGCGCACAGCCCGAACCGCACTCGATGCGACCGCCGAGCCGGTGTCGCGGCTGCAGGAGGCCGCGCGAGATCTCCTCGCACATGATCATAGCGGCACCAGTCAGTGCCCAGCCTGCGCTCATGACTGGGGTAACGCGGCGGAGTTGCGCGCGGCGATCGCTAAAGCCTTGAAGGCGGCTCCGGCGATCGCGGCAAGCGCGCGCGCCGGCGCGGATGCCGCGTCAGAAGCCGCGCGCGGGGCGCGAACCCGTCTCGACACGGCCTTGTCGGTCGAAGCTGCCATCGCCGCGCTCGAAAAGGAACGTGCCGCCCTCATGGCTGCCGCCGAGCAACGCGGTCGCGACATCGCTCGACTTGGCCTCCCAGCTGATCGCACGCTCGAGGAGATCGCTTCAGCTCAAGCGCGTCTCGACGTGGCCGACACCCTCGCGGAACTGATCGCTGCGCGCGACGGCCTCTTGCCGGCACTGCCGGGCGGTCCGGCGCCGCTCCTGCCGCCGGACACGGCTGTCTCCGGACTGCTCGTACAGCTCGAGGCCAGCTTCGCCGCGCGCGAACAGGTTGTGCAACTCCGTCTGGCGGAACTCGCCAAGGTGATCGAGACCGCGACCTCCGAGCGAGACGCATTGCGCGCGACGCATGCCGGCACCCAGCAACGCCTGCGCGAATGCCGTGAGACGCTGCGGGACAAGGGTGCTGAACTTGCCGGACTTCGCGGCTCGTGGGTCGACGCTGCGCCGGACGTGGCATGGTCCGATGTGGCACTGGCAGAGCTGAAACAGCAGCTTGCGACCGAGGCGAACCGCCTCCAGCGCGCGGAGGCGCATATTGAGGCGGCGCGCACGGCTTGGGCGGCGGAGTCGCGTCGCGAGCGTCTCGATGCGTTACAGAAAGCGATCGCGCCCGCGCTTGAACGCCAACAGCGCATGATGGACCGGATCGCAGCCGCCAATCGCGCTCGCGCAATATTCCAGGAGGCCTATGCGACGACCAGCCGCAAGCAGGTTCAGGACCTGAGCCGCGTCGTCAATCCGCTCTTCGCACGCATGCACGCCAATCGCGTGTGCGATCGCATCAACCTTGGCGAGGACAGCGCCTTCCTGCACTGGCTCGCCGATGCCGGCGGCGAGCAGCTCGATCCCGGCAAGGATTTCAGCCAAGGGCAGCGGCAAGACCTCGCGCTTGCCCTGTTCCTCGCACGCGCCCGCAGCCTGGGCGGTACTTTCTTCCTCGACGAGCCCGTGATCCATCTCGACGATCTTAATCGGGTCGGCTTGCTCGACATCCTGCGCGCGACCGTGCTGGAGAACAGCAAGTCGCTCAATCTTGTCATCACGACATCGAGCCGGGCGCTGGCCCGCCATCTCATCGAGAAATTCTCCGGTGTAGGTCCGATCGAGACACCATCCGGCCTCTCGGATCCGCTGCGCGTGATCGAACTCGACGGCAATGGCCGCAGCGGAGTTGCTCTTCAGACGATCTACCCCCTCGGTTGATACCGGGTGGATTCCTATCCTGTTCCCTTCACATCGCGAGAGATGAAGGTACGGTGATTGTCCAGCTAGGCGAGGATGATTGTTTTGGCCAAGGTCGAGGCCTGCCGTGATAAGTACCGGCGGTTTCTTTCGTATTCGAGACCAAGATTTACATGCACTGCGTGGATTACAATTCGCCCAATCGTCTTCGTGCTGGCTCGGCGGTGCCCGTTCGAGTCAATCTGAGTTTCGGACTCGAGATGCTGGAAGCCGCTGGACGCGAGGCAGCCAAAGTCGAGCGCTTGCTGACCGCCGAGACGCGACCCGACCTGATGATGGATTTGAGCGTTGAGCGTGCTGACCGCGAGCCTTGGCAGGTGGCTCGCGAGTTATTCGACGGGCCGATCGGTCTGTTACCGCATTACCTCATGTTCTCACCGAGCGAGGGGCTCGATCCGGCAAACTTGCTCGCGCGGATCGAGGCTGTGTTCAAGCTCGGCATCAACTTCATAACGGTCCATTGTACGCCGACTTTGGGTCTGTTCGAACAAGCGAAACGCGAGCGGCTGACGCCGATCACGAGTCGTGGCGGGGGTATCGTGGTGCGTGACATGTTAATCAATGGGCGTTCGCGCAGCCTGTTTGCTCAAATCTTCGACGATATTTGCGCAATCGCCGCTCAATACGGCGGTGTCATCAACCTTGGGACAGCGTTCAGAGCAGCTTCGGTGGCTGATGGGTTAGATGCGGTCGTGCGCGAGGAAATCGCGATCCAAGCGCAGTTCATTCACAAGGCGCGAGAACTGGGCGTGCAAGTAGTGCTGGAAGGCCCGGGACACATCCGGCTCTCTGAGCTCGGTGATTATTGGGAGATGATCGCGCCTTTGGATGTGACGCCGATGCCGCTGGGGCCTATCGTTAGTGACCGGTTTTCCGGCATGGATCATGTGGCGAGCGCGATTGGCGCGGCGAGGTTAATGAGTCTGAGCCGCGGAGGCATCATCAATGCGGTTACCGCAGTTGAACATTTGGGTGGCGTTCCCAATCTGCGCCAGATGGAAGAGGGGTTGCGCGCGGCGCAAGTTGCTGCGCAGGCGGCCTCACTCGATTTTGATGGGACGGCGTTCGAGGCAGAGGCAGAGGTGAGCCGACGTAGAGCAAGTTTGGAGAGCTGCGTCCTTCATAGTCAAGATGCAGGCTGCAGCCGCTGCCAGCGACTGTGCCCTTTGATTTCGGCGTCTTATAGCCGCGTGGTACCGAATTAGCGATGTTCACCAGTAACATGGACGCGCCGATCTATCTCGGCACCGCCGACAATGTCCTCCAGTCTGATCCGAAGCGCGCTGAGGAACGACTGACCTTTGAGCACAACGTACTGACGCTGCTAGGCCACCGGGTCTTGGTGGGGACGCCTTTCGTTTGGCAGTCGCGCGCGACGCTAGCGCTGGTCGCCCGTAATCAGCCGCTCTTGGAGCGCGATCTTCCTGGCCTTCGCCTAACTAGCCGCGAGGCGGTCGCCACCGCGGGCGACTATTTTGCTCAACGCGCCTCCGACACGCGGCTGTTCGATCGGTTGCAATTGCGCCCTGAAAGCCCTTTCTTGCTCGAGCAGCCGGAGGCAACTCCGCTTGATTGGCGCAATTTGATTGGTCCTGATGTCAAAGTAGTGCCGCGTATCGCGAGCGTCGAACAACGGTTTCGCGCGCTCGTTGCGAGCGATGCCGAGCCGGGCAACGATGTGCGCAGTCTTCGCGATCTGTCATGGACGGCGTTCGGAGCACAATTCAGCAATGCTGGGCGCGGACGGACCGAATATAATATGAGCGCGCTGACCGAACGCAGTTTGAACGGACATTTCAGCCGGGCGGTGGTTGAGGACGAGTATCTTCGGCGCGGCGCCGACCCTAAGCTGCTGTCGGCGACGCTGGCGCGGACCAATGCGCTCTATCAGCTCGCTGCGGCGGAAGCGCACGGCGCCTATCTGTTCACCAGCAGCAGCATTGCCCGACGCATGCCCGGCGAGCACGAGCAGCCGGTGCTCGAGCCTTGGACGGTCAGTCCGGCGAACCCATACCTGTTCGCACATGTTCTGGCCTGCGTTGGGATCAAGCCGCGTTCGTGGGCACGGCTGGACCCCTTTCAGCTAACGAGGCTGGTGGCCACGTCGAACCCATTTCTGAGCTTCATCGTCAGGTATCGCAACGTCGTACTGCAGCGCACGATGGATTGGCAGTACAACGGCCTGGTTCCGCATTTTGATGACGCCGTGGCTATCTTTCAGAACGACTTGCTCTTTGGGGAGAGATGGCGTTCGCTCGAGATTATCGCGCGGCTCGGCCGAATGAAAACCGCACCTTACGTAATGGGCGCGGTGGGCACAGCTGTTCTGCTTCCAGCGGCATATGGAGTGGGAGCGCTCGGCTATCCACTTGCCGTGGGTTCGGCCTGGGCGACCGGCAAAGCAATCAAAGACGCTGCCAAGTTTGCGGCAGACCTACGCGATGATATTTCATTTTTCGACACTCTGCGAATGCGATCTGAATTGCGCCGCTTCGCGAGTGAATTCGGCCTCACCGACTAAAGGTCTCTGACTGAGTTGTCCAAACGAAGGTTCGCTTCGTCGACTGTCGACCAAAGCCGGTCGTTCGCTGCTCTAGTTTTGAACGACAGCTTCAGACGCAACATGCCATTCGTCCAGCGCGACGCCACCTGTATCGCGGGTCGGCACTTCCACCAACATGTCTCCTGGGAAAATAGCTGGACGGTCCATGCTCGGGCTCAGCTTTGGACAGCGTATATCAGCCTGAGTTTCGCTAGTTAGCATAAAGTAAACAGGCTCGATTGAGGGGCACAATCGCGTTAGACCGCTGCCGACTGTTGAGACTGGGAGACGGCCGGGCGTGGAACCTGCAACTCTAGGGAGTGAGGATACTTGATAACGTTCGACGAGGCGATCGCGGATAGTGAGCAGTTCAGCAAGCGGCACCTGCTGCTGGGCAACGGCTTTAGCATCGCGTGCCGGGCCGACATCTTCCACTATGGGTCACTATACGATCAGGCCGACTTCTCTGCGGCTCCCGAACTTGAGCAGGTGTTCGCGGCCTTGGGGACCAAGGACTTCGAGGCGGTGATCCGCACGCTGGAGAGTTCGGCGACTATCCTGCCAGCCTACGTGGCAGACGGAGGAGCGGCCCCGCAGAAGATGCTCGACCATGCCGCCATGCTGAAAGAGATCCTGGTCCAAACGATCGCGGGCAACCACCCGCATGTTCCGTCCGAGATCCCGGATGATAAGTTCGACGCTTGCCGCCGATTCCTGTCCCATTTCCTGTCGGGCGACAAGGCAGGCTGCGTCTTCACGCTGAACTACGACCTGCTGCTGTACTGGACGCTGATGCACGAGGATCCGTTCTTTGGAGCCACCGCCGACCTCGCGAAGAACGACGGCTTCGGGAACGACGAGGACGAGCCTGATGCTGAATATGTCGTGTGGCAGGGCGAAACGAACGCGCATAGCGCCAGCGTTATGTTCCTCCACGGTGCGCTGCACCTGTTCGATTCCGGCAGGGATCTGCTCAAGTACACATGGGTGCGCAAGGGTGAGCCCCTGATCGACCAGGCCCGCACTGCGCTGGCCGAAAACAAGTTCCCGCTGTTCGTGGCCGAGGGCACCAGCGCCCAGAAAAAGGCCAAGATTCGGCACAATGCCTATCTCTATCAGGGCCTGAAGCAGTTCACTGCCAATGTGACTAAGGGACCTCATTGCTGGTTCATCTTTGGTCACTCACTTGCGACGAACGACGACCATATACTCACCCGCATTGGACGCGGCAGGTTCAAAAAGCTGTATGTCGGTCTCTACGGCGATCAGTTGGACGCGTGGAATCAGGACATCATTGCGCGCGCGAACTGGCTAAAGGGCCTGCGCCACGATAAGTGGCCGCTGGAGGTCGAATTCTACGACGCCGTGACTGCTCATGTATGGGGCTGATCAGGCCGCATTTAGGAAGCGTCGCTCGGGAATTGGCTGTCTGATGGAGGATTCCGTGTGAAGGTCGACGTGACGATGTATGACGTGGGGCTCGGCAGCGCGCTGCTCCTCACCTTCTGGAGTGATCGCGACCAGGTGCACGTACTCGCCGATGGCGGCAACGCAAGCGCGGGGCCGGGAGTGGAGGACAAGCTCTTTCGGTGGCTCAAGCCGCCGGGCTTCGGTCGTCCGCGGATCGATCTGGTGATCGGCACCCACTACGACGCCGACCATCTGGACGGCATCACGATCATCCTGAAGAAGCGCCGCATCGACATTGGCCAGTTGTGGCTTCCGCCGGTGGCTGACGACGAGTCAGGCGCAGAATTCGGTCGTCTTGCGGGTGACGAGAATCTTCTAGCCAACCGCTTCCGTGGCGAGGGAGGCGACCGGGCCTATCAGCAATACGTCGCCGCGAAGGACCGGCGGCGTACGACGCTGCGCGCAATCGATACCGCGCTGGAGCGCCTCTCGCGCGGTTCGGATGGGCCCGAAGATAGGTCGGACGACGCCTTGAACATCGCGGACGGAGACCCGGTGTCGGCGGAGCGCCCCGTCGATGAATGGCGGTCGCGCTTCCAAACGGAGGTGGACCACGCGTATTCGATCGTTGGGAGACGGGGATGCGAGCACGTTCCGGACGCCGACGTAGTCCGCGAAGGGACGAGATTCGGCTACGTCCTCGCGCGCTTGGCCGATGCGGTCGAGCATGGCCGCGCTCTGCTGCGTCGCGACCTGGGCGACTGGATTTTTTCCCGCGTCGACTGGCCCGCTGGTGCGACGCGGGCGGCGCGGGCCGAACTCGCCCACATGCGCATCGCCAATGCTAAGGACGGCATCAACGCGTCCGCGCTGAAGAGCCTAGTGGATGCCCTGCCGAATCCCTGCGACATCCTCGTCGAATGCCACGGGTGCTCCGACCGCGCTCCGCGCGCCTTTGCGTGGACCGGCCGCCTCTTCGCTCCAGGTAGGTCTGGCGAAGTGACTGCGACAATCCTGTCTCCAACGGATCGTCTGATCGCCGACCGCCGCGACCGGATTCCCAAGGGCGTCGTAGCGTTCCGCGCTAAGCGTTGGGGTCATCTTGAAGGGCTAAGCGACAGCAACCAACTCAGCTACATTATCAGGTTTGATGCAGGTGGGCAGGGGATCCTGGTAACGGGGGATTCGGGATTCGATGGCTTTGCCGTCGGCAGCGACAGCGCCGCCACGTACGAGACTGCGCTCACCGACAAGCTGAAGGGGGTGTCCGTGATCCAGGCACCCCATCACGGCGGTATCAGTCGCCACTTCTACCGCGCTATCGAAAGCGCCGGATTCGCCGAGGAAACACAGAAGACGTATCTGCTGCTTTCGCACGAAGCGGACAGTCATCACCGCCCTTCGATGGCGCTGGCTGACTACATGTCGAGGCTTCCGAGCGAGCGTCCGCTCGAGCTGCTTTTCACCAACCAGCCGAAGCCGGAGCGGGTGCGAGGATATCGAGGACGCTTTGCGAGCGACGTTAACCAAACCGGGGGACAGGACGGCGACGTTCGCCTGCAATTCGATGGCCACGAATGGACGGTTGTCCGCCACACGATCAAGCCTCCTGCCTAGGCAAACGACGAGGCGGCGACTGCGCTCCATGGATCGCATGGCTGACGATTTTATGGATAGCGTATCTCGGATATGGTCAGCTGCGACATTGTCGGCTCGGATGCCTTAATGGTTCACGTCGGTCGCTTGCGATAGCGTCGCTAGTTCGCCTCGAGCGTTTGAAAGCTGCTAGAGCACAAAGGGCCAGACCTTCCCGTTCAGGAACGGGCGAGCCTATGACGTTGAACGTCGGGTTTTGGTAGGATCGGAAGTTCGAGCTGCCCAGCCGGATTGGCCGATTTGTCCCAAAAGTTAGCCATTCCAGCGCATGCCAACCGATAAGCCAGGGAAGGCTTTCGGGATTCTGGATCCTGACACCGTATGGTAGCCACTCCGGCGCAAAGCGGCACTCAATCCAATAGAGATACGGAAATTTCCCAATGATTTGAGTGCCCATCGCTTTCATGTCGGGTGCACCATTTTCCTGCCTGTTAGACTGGCGCGCCGTGGCTAATGGAAGCGGATGCCGATGCGGCCGACGAAACCGCTATAGTCGCGGGTGGGGACGTTGGAATCATTGCTGGCATAGCCGGCCTCGCCGAACAGGTTGATCCGCCGGGTCAGCGCCTGTTCGACGCCGCCGGTCAGGCGCAATTGCGTATCCTCCCGCTTGAAAGGGTAAGCGTTGGAAAAGGCCGCCTTGTAGTTGCGATGAACCAGATAGAGCCGGCCATAAACTTCCAGTCCCTCGCGCAGCGGCGTGCGGGCGATCAGCATCGTGCCATAGCCATTATAGCTGAAGCGGTTGGCCTGCGCATTGGCGTGCAGGCCCAATAGCGATCCCATGATGCGGGTCTGCCCGCCGCCCGGCCGCCAGAGATGGCGCAGTTCGCCCAGCCACTCGCTCTGGTCATAGCCCTGGAAGCGCTGTTCGCTCTGGTTGCGATAGCCGTAACGCAGGCGCACCGTGCTGGTGTGGGCAGGATTGTGGCGGTGGATGAGTTGCACATCCATGCGCGCACGATCGAACACCCGGCCATCATCGCCCAGCACATATTCATAGCTGGGCTGGAAGCGCAGCCTGGTCCGTCCCCTGGCCGCCAGTGGCCAGTCGATCTGCGCGCCGACGGTCAGCGGATAGCGATTATAATCGGCTTCCGACGGATAGATGTGGGCGCCCGCGGACGCGCGCAGGATCGCCGGGCCGGCATCATAGGCCAGGCCCACTTCGCCGGTGAACAGCGACTTGATCCGATCCTGATCGGGACTGTTGTCGACCACGTCGGGTGGCACCACGTCGAGCCCGTAGGAGAGTTCACCCTCGACCGACAGGTCGCCCGGCTTTGCCCAGCCGGCCTGAGGCATGGCGGCGAGGCCCAGCAGGGCGGCGGGAATGACGATCTGTTTCATGAGACCTCCGGCGATGAAGGGGGGGATGGCGGGGGAAGTGGATCGGGCGGCGGGCTTTGCGGCCAGGGGTCGCGCCCGATCTGGATGCGCGTGGACATCGACGTGATCGGGATGGTGAGCGCGGATTCGAGCGTGTACCAGGCGCGCAGCGCGCGGAAGAAGATATAGGGGGGCAGCGCCAGCAGGGCGCGGGGGCGGTTATTCGCCAGGATCGCGATCGCCGCGGCAACCAGGGGGGATCCGACCAGCACGGCGACGATCGCCTGCCAATGGGGCAAGGCGATCGATCTCGACGTGATGAACAGTTCAAGCAGGCCGAAGATGACGAGCGGGATCATCATCGCCCGGCGCGCGGTGTTCATCAGCATATAGGGTAGCACCAGCTTGCCGCGGATGCTGAAGTCCGGGGCGCTGATGAGCGAATGGGCGCGCGCGCTGACATGATAGACCGACCGGAACCAGCGCAGCCGCTGTTCGCGCAGGTGAGCGAAACTGGTCGGCACTTCGGACACATAGCTGACCCGATGATCGACCAGCGTGCGATAGCCCAGTTCGGCGATCCGCAGCGAGATGTCGGTATCCTCGCCATTCATGCCGGAGGCGAACTGGCCGACCCGGCGCAGCGCGTCCGCCCGATAGATGACGAACATGCCGGGAATGCCGACCAGCCCGGCCATGACGCTGAGCGCGGGCGAATAATAGCCATGCTTGACGATCACCTCGACCAGGCGCCCGGCATCGAAGATCGCGCCGCCTGGCGGCAAGGGCACGCCGCCGACCGCGCCAGCATCGGGATCGGCGAAATTCTGCATTGCCAGTGTCAGATTGTCCTCGCCCACCAGCGTGTCGGCGTCGATCCGCACGATGAACGGATGGCGCGCATGCAGCACGCCTTCGTTCAGGGCATGGGCCTTGCCGGGCGTCGCGACATGCACGACCCGCCCCTTGAGCGCGGAGCAGGCATCGATCACGGCGCGGGCGATGTCCGCCGTGCCATCGACCGAGCCATTGTCCATCACGATCAGTTCGACCTCCGCACCATAATGGGCGGCGGCGCGGTCGATATGCTGGATCGTCTGGCCGATCACATATTGTTCGTTGAAGGCGGGCACGATGACGCTGACCGGGGCGGCGAAGTCGGGGCGCGACAGGCGATAGCGCTCGGCGACGGCAACGATGTAGAGCTGGGCAAAGGTCAGCAGCACGAACAGGATGACGCCCGGACCGATGCCGCCGAGCAGGCTGATGTCGCGCATCTCCTCGAACAGCAGGATCGGTTGCTGTGCCGCCCAGATGGCGATGATCGCCGCGATCGTGCCGGCAATGGCGAGGCGGTAGAGGGCGCGCCCCTTGGGCTGAGGGCCGCGCAGCACCGGCACCGGGGCAGGCATGGTGCCGCGCCGGATGATGACGAAGGCGAAGACCGCCATGCCCGCAAGGCCCGCCATGATCTGGATCGCGGCCAGCGAAAAGGGGGTGCCGACATAGGCGAACAGCGCCACGCTGCCCAGGTCAAGGATGGTGCAGAGCGCCATGTAGCGCAGGCACAGGTCGAGGCAGAGCAGGATGCGCGCCCGCACCGATCCCGCTGCATAGAGCGAGAAGGAGATGAAATAGGAATAGATGAAGGTCCGGATCGAGATCGCGCTGAAGCCCAGATAGGGGCCGAACACATAATCATGGGTGCGGAAGAAGCGGTCGAGAAAACCCAGTTCGAACAGCCATAGCTGGAACAGGGCGATGGTCGTGAAGGTCAGCAGCAGGGCGGGTGCGCGCAACATCGATACCGGGCGGGCCAGCCCGCCGGCGAAACTGTCCGTCGACTGGAAATTGGCCTGGGTCCGGTCATAATCCGGGGGCGGCGGCATCAGGGGGCAGGGGCTGTTGCGCGCAGCGGGGTGGTCGCCGGCGTGGCGGGCGGCGGGACGGGAACCGGGCGATGGACCGTCACCAGCAGAGCCACGGCTGCCCTGGCCGCCGATGCACCACGCGCGAAGGGTTCCACCATGACGCCTTCGCGCCGGTCATCGGGAAAGTGGACCAGCCATTGCCGTCCGGCGGGGCGGACCCGTGCCAGCGCGCCGGCAATGTCGCCAGTCAGCACCTCGATCGTGGTGCCCGGCCTTTGGGTGCCGAAGGCAAGGGCGCTGGGCCGCATCTGACCCAGCAACTGGGCTGTGGCCTGTCCCTGCGGTGCGGTCAGTGCGCCGGCCTTCAAGGCGACCGGGCGATTGGCGGCAAGCAGGCCCCGCAACTGGACGATCGCCGGCACAAGCCGTTCGCCGCCGCCCCGCAAGATGGTTTCCGGCAGCATTTCCGCGGCGATCAGACGGCGCGCGCCGCACCGCATCTCTCCCCGCTCATGCGCGGTCAGGGTGATTTCCAACTGGTTGCGATCCAGATGATCGGCGGTCGGCAGCGCGATCGAATGGCTGAAGCGCTGATCCTCATCGGTCAGGGTGTGGGTGAAGAGCAGATGATCGTTGAGCGTCACGAACAGCGCGGTGCGGGTTTCGGCAATCGGCCCGAGCAGCAGGCGCAGGTCGAGCGCGGACGGCAGTTCGCCATTGGGCAATTGCCCGACATCATAGCGATAGCGCCAGGTGGTTTCCCGATCGAAACGGCGAGCGCCGCCATTCTCGATCGTGCTGACCAGGCTGACCGGATAGCGCAGCGCCTGCGTCCGGCCGGGACGGATGGCTGCGCCCTTGTCGATGTCGGTCAGCGCCTGGGCGGCATAGCCGCTTTCGCCAAAATAGATGCCATAGCCTTTCTCGCTCAGCCGCGCGGCGGCGAGCAGGGTGGCGAGATCCGCCGCCTTGTCATCCTCGTCCCATTTGACCGGGATCAGGTCGCCCCACAAGGCGAGCCGGTCGCGGGTGGTGGACGGCGCCTTGTCCAGTTTGAGGTGCAGGCCGCTTTCCGGCAGGATCGTGACGACGGCGGCCAGCGCTTCATTGGGCGTGCATTCGGCCATCGGGCCACGCCCGACCAGCGCCAGTTTGACCTCCAGTTGGCCCGAGGCCAGTTCGGCGGGGGTCAGTTCGATCTTGGCGCGCCGTTTGAAGCGCCCCTGGTTCAGCACGACGTCGGCGCGCTTGACCCCGTTGATGCTGATCCGCAGCGCCCCTTCGGCATCGGGCACGGCGTCGGTCGCGAAGGCGATATTATAGGTGCCGCTGAGCGGCCGGCTATCGGTCGGCAGGCGGAAGAGCTTGCTGGCATAGGCCGGAAAGCCGGACAGGATCAGGGGATTGTCCGGGTGCGACTGCGCCACGAACACGTCGCGTCCATCGACATCGATGAAGGGGATGGAGCCGCGCTGATAATCCTCGAACAGAGGGTCGCCCATTCGGACGTTGCGGCCCATGATCGTGTCGAACAGGCCGCTCTGGCCGATCGCGATGAGCAGGCCGATGAACAGCAGCGCCTGAAGGCAGATGACCCATAATCTCATCGGCCCGCTCCCGCCACGCCGGGCAGGACGGGGCGGATCGTCTCGATCGGCCCCGCCCGGTCGAGCGCCGCCTGCTGCTCCCGCGTCCAGGCCGTGCGCGCCGGGATGTGGCGCTGGTCGACGCGGTCGGCATAACGGGCGGAAATTTCCAGCGTCTCGGCCAGCAGGCCGTCGGTCAGCAGGATCGGGTCGAGGCCCAGCGCGCGGAAGGTGGCGTTGCTGACGTCGAGGTCATTTTCTGCCGCTTCCTTGCGGGGGTTGGGCAGATATTCGATCGCCGCGCCGGTCAGGTCGGATACCAGCCGGGCTAGGTCGCGCACGCGCAGGCTTTCGGCGATCTGGTTGATGATCTTGACGCGGTCGCCGCGCTCCGGCGGATGGGCAACGGCGAGCGCAATGCAGCGCACCGTGTCCTGGATATTGAGGAAAGCGCGGGTCTGGCCGCCGGTGCCATGGACGGTCAGCGGATGGCCAAGCGCCGCCTGCACCAGAAAGCGGTTGAGCACGGTGCCATATTCGCCCTCATAATCGAACCGGTTGAGGAGCGCGGGGTGGCGCCGGGTCTCCGCCGTTTGGGTGCCCCAGACGATGCCCTGGTGCAGGTCGGTGATGCGCAGCCGGTCATTCTGGGCATAGAATTGGAACAGCAACTGATCGATCGACTTGGTCATGTGATAGACGCTGCCCGGCCGGGTCGGATACAGGATTTCCCAGTCATGCGGGGCACCAGCATCGTCGTGGATCTGGACGGTCAGATAGCCTTCGGGGATTTCGAAGCCGGCACCGCCATAGCCATAGACGCCCATGGTGCCGAGATGGACGAGATGCGCGTCGAGGTCGCAGGCGACCAGCGCGGTCAGGACATTGTGGGTGCCGCCGACATTGTTGTTGACGGTATAGCGCTTCTCGGTCGGCCCGCGCATCGAATAGGGGGCGGCGCGCTGTTCGGCGAAATGGACGATCACGTCGGGGCGCTCCTCCGCCAGCAGGGCAAGGAGGCGGGCATAATCCTGGGCGACGTCGAGATAATGGAAGCGGATGGTCCGCCCGCTGACCTGGTGCCAGGCATCCAGCCGCTGGTCGACCATGGCGATCGGCGTCAGGCTGTGGACGCCCAGTTCCGCGTCGATCCGGCGACGCGAAAGATTGTCGATGATGACGACCTCATGGCCCAGTTCGGACAGATGCAACGCTGTCGGCCAGCCGCAAAAGCCGTCGCCGCCGAGCACGAAAATCTTTTTCGCCACACGATCTCCTGTCCCTGGCGCGCGCCGCACCGGAAATGTGCGGGGCGGCCGGCAATCGAGAAGAAGGGAGGTCGGATGATTCCGCTTCGTCGGCCCAAGAGCTATCGGGGTAAATACCGAGTGCCGGGAAAAACGGCAGCAGATCAATGCAATGCAAGGATATGAGGGGCGCTAGGCCCATTCGTGGAACGGCCTGATCTCGATTTCACTGGGGCCGGGCATGGGGTTGGGGCAGCGTTTCACCCAGGCGACGGCTTCGTCCATGTCGGCCACTTCCCATAGCCAGAAGCCCGCGACCAGTTCGCCGACCTGGGGAAAGGGGCCATCGATGACGCGGCGATCGGCCCCGTCGAAGGCGATGCGCTTGCCATGAGAGGAGGGGAGCAGGCCGTCGGCCATGCGCAATATGCCGGCCGCTTCCAGTTCGTCGTTGAAGCGGCCCATCGCCGCCATCATCTCCGGGTCGGGCGGGCCGCCTGCCTCGCTGTCCTGCGTTGCCTTCACCAGCACCATCACGCGCATCGATCGCCTCCCTGTCCGGACCGCAGGAGGATAAGCGAAAATGGCCGGTTGCGGTAGGCGCAGCGACATCATTGGTCGGCGCGAGGTGCCGTCTCCCGCAACCAGGAAGAGAATTGACGACTTTCAAGCAGTTGGTGCGCGTTTATGCGGTGAAACGATGCGGCCCTTTTGCTGCCGGCATCATGTGTCTTAACCTTTTGGAAAGGCACGACCTGCGAAATGAAAGCGGGGACTACGGGGCCGTATAAATGTTGAAAAAAATCCGCACCCAGGACGTGAAACTGGGGATGTTCTTGCACAAGCTGGACGGGTCGTGGTTTTCCCACCCCTTCTGGAAGCGCAAGATGCTGCTCGACGATCCCGAGCAACTGGCGGACCTGCATGCCAGCAAGGTCGAGTGGGTGACGATCGACGTGTCGCGCGGTGCGGATGTCGCCCCGGCCCAGCCGGCGCCATCCCGCGTGGTGCAGATGGCCGAGCCGCGCGAACGGGTGTTCGGCCGTGCCGGGCCGACGATCGTGCGCCGCGCCGCGCCCCAGCCGGTCGACCGTCCCTTCGATCCGCTGTCCAAGGACAAGCTGCCGATCCGCGCCGAGATGGTCCATGCCCAGCGGCTGGCGCGCAAGTCGGGTCGCACCATGCGCAAACTCTATGAGGATGTGCGGCTGGGCAAGGCGGTCAAGGCGGCCAAGCTGGAAACCATGGTCGACGAGATTTCCAGCTCCGTGCAGCGCAACCCGCACGCCTTCATGGCGATCACGCGGATGAAGAATAGCGGCGAATATCTGTATCAGCATGCGCTGTCGGTCTGCGCGCTGATGATCGGCCTTGCCCAGCAGATGCACCTGTCGCCCGACGATATCCGCAAGGCTGGCCTGGCCGGCCTGTTGATGGACATGGGCATGGCCCATGTGCCGCAGGAAGTGTGGGACAAGGACGCACCGCTGACGCCGGAGGAGTGGGACGTGGTCAAGAGCCACACCACGCTGGCGCACGAGTTCCTGACCCTGGGCGGCGAAATGCCGGCGGAAGTGCTGGACGTGTGCCTCAACCATCATGAGCGGCTGGACGGCAGCGGCTATCCCAATGGCCTTGCCGGCGAGCAGATCGGCATGTTCGCGCGCATGGCCGCGATCTGCGACAGCTATGACGCCATGACGTCCAATCGTTTGCACCGCAGTGGCGAAGACCCGTCGCGCGCCTTGCTGAAGATCGATGAGGATGGCGGCGCGCTGTTCGACGCGGAAATCTTCCAGGCGTTCCAGCGCGCGGTCGGCATCTATCCGATCGGGTCGCTGGTGCGGCTGCGATCGCACCGGCTGGCGATCGTGGTCGAGCAGAATCCGGACGATCTGACCCTGCCCAAGGTCCGTCCCTTCTATTCGCTCTCCGACCGGGCGTTCGAGAAGAGCGAGGATATTGACCTCGGCAATTGCTTCGGCGCCGACCAGATCATCACCCGCGAGACGCCCGAAGGATGGGATATGAGCGAATGGCCGGCGATGAGTGCCAAGCTGCTGGCAGTCGCAAGCTGAAACAGGGCAGGCGGCTCGGTCAGATCCGCGTCGCCTGCAACTCCTCCGCCCATTGGAGCAGGCGCTCCTTCAACCGGCGGTCGCGGCCGGCGCCGAGATCATCCGCCTTCAGCCGTTCGAGAATTTCGAAGTCGAAGCCGTCTTCGCCATGGGCATTCCAGGCGTCCTGCAGGCCGGGGTGCCGATCATGGCCCAGTCGCAGGGTGAACCAGAGCCGGTTGCGGATCGTGGCGAGATTGAGTGCGCTGCCGACCCAGCGCTGGCCCGAGGGCAGGCAGGATAGGGCATAGATGCCGCTTTCGACTTTCTGCTCCCTGTAGGCGGCGATCGCGGCCCGCTTTTCCTCTTCGGTCATGAGGCGTCCTTAATATTACCCGGATATATTGGCAAATGATATTTATCCGGGTCAAATATGCCGGCTTGATTTTGCGGTCATGGGAACGATGGTCCACCCCCGTTTCCCTTGTGAGATCGGGAGTTCTGCCTAAGGGAAAACCCATATGGCGCATTATTGGAACAGCCTGTCGGAGGCTTAACCAAATCCCGCAACCGGGTGAAGACATTGTCTAACTAGGCTAGCTAAGGGCCCGCCTCCTTTTGGGTCTGACAGGGTAGGCAATTCATGAAGAAGATGGGGGGCGGCGTTGCCGCCGCTGTGGTTGCGCTGGGCGCGACGGGTGTTCTTGCGGCCGTTACACTATCGGGGGGCGAGGCGGATGCGCCGGACGCACGGGTGATCACCATCCCGTCATCGTCCAGTTCTGCGTCAGCCGCCAGCACTGGCACCAGCGCGACGGTGCCGACCACGACGGCGGCGCAGGCCTATGCTGCGGCGGCAGCGGCCGCCGTGCCGGCGGCTACGGCGACCAGCACGGCCAAGGTTCTGCCGGGCATCAATATTTCCGGCGGCGAATTTGGCGGCGCCGGCGGCAAGCTGGGCACCAACTATATCTATCCCAGCACGGCGGAAATGCGCAGCTATGCGGCGCAGGGCTTCAAGCTGCTGCGCGTGCCATTCCGCTGGGAACGGTTGCAGCCCAATCTCTACGGCCCCTTGTCGGAGGTCGATCGCAAGGCGCTGAAGTCCGTCGTGACCCAGGCCAATGCGCTGGGCCTGACGGTGATCCTGGACATGCATAATTATGGTGCGCGTCAGGTGAAGGGCTCAGCGGCCCTGGTCGGTAGCGGCACGCTGGCGACAACGGCGCTGACCAATGCCTGGGTCAAGATCATGGAGGATTATCGGTCCAACCCCAAGGTCTGGATCGGCCTGATGAACGAGCCAAACCGGCAGACGGCGGCGCAATGGTGGGCCATTGCCGGGCAGGTGACCAAGGATATCCGCGCCCAGAAGATCAGCAACAAGCTGCTGATCCCTGGCACGGCCTGGACCGGGGCGCATAATTGGGTGAGTTCGGGCAATGCCGCGCAGGCGGTGAAATTCGTCGATCCCGGCAAGAATTACGCCTTTGAAGTGCATCAATATCTGGATGCCTGGTCGACCGGCACCACCGACAAGTGCGAGGTCAAGGCCGGCCAGCGCGTGAATGCGGCGCTGACCTGGGCCGAGAAGTACAAGGTGAAGCTGTTCTTCGGCGAGATCGCCGCGTCGGGCCAGCCGCAATGCGCGAAGGAATATCCCGATATGCTGCGCCGTCTGAAGACGTCGTCGGCGGTGCTGGGCTGGACCGCCTGGGGCGGCGGCGCCTGGTGGGCCTATGACTATATGTTCCGCCTCCAGTCGCGCACGACCACGCCGACGGCACATATGAAGCTGCTGCTCGCCAACATGCCCTGAGGCGGGGGTTACTCCAGCGCCAGCAGGGCAAAGCTGGCCAGCCAATGTTCCCCCATATAGTCGCCGGCTATATGGGGGAGCGCGGCGTCGAGATGGGCGAGGGCCGCCTGCTCGGCAATCGGCGCGATCGGCGTGTCGGCGCCCAGCGCGGCGGCGATGCCGCGCCAGCACCAGGCGCGGCTGAGGTTGAGGCCGTCGAGATGGGCGATCTTGCCGTCGCTGCGATCCGACACGGTGGCCGGGGTGAACAGGGTCGCCGGCTGGCCGGTCAGAAGATCGGGCAGGAAGGCGCCGAACCAGTCGGCAAATTCATCGCGCGACAGCAGTCGGCTCATCAGCAGCGCTTCGGTGAGGGCCGAGGAGAGAAATTCGTCGCCGCCCGGTTCCCAGGCCTGGCAGGCACGGTCCTGCCCGAACCAGACAAGGGCGCGCTCGCGGATCAGCGCCTGGAGCGCGGGATCGCGGTCCTTGGCCCAGTCATAAGCGTGGATCAGCGCGAAGCTGCTGTTGAAATGGGTGCCGACGCGCAGCGGATAGGTCATTTTCGGCAGGAAGGCGTGGAAGCGCGCGGCGAAATCGAGCGCCAGCGGTTCGATCGCGGCGGCCCAGGGGCCGTCCTGCCGGGCGAGTTCGGCATGGAGCGCGAGCAGCCAGGCCCAGCCATAGGGGCGCTCGAACCCGCCGGCGGTCGGGCGGGTGAGGAAGGCGCGCTCGCCCGCGACCTTGTCCGGCACAAGCATCGCGTCGGCGCGGGCGCGGATGGCATCGGCCTGGGCCATGGCGGGATAGAGGCGGCGCAGGCGCATCACCTGCCACCAGCCATGGACGCAGCTGTGCCAGTCATAGCTGCCATGGAAGATCGGATGATGGTCGGCCGGGATGCGCGCATCCTCCGGTCCCTGATAGGTCAGGTCCATCTTGTAGGGATATTGCCGCCCCAGATGAGAGAGGGTCAGCGCAGCGAAGCGATCGGCAATATCTTGGGTCAGTCGGGTCATCGGAAAGCCAGCCAATAGATCAGGAGGATGTTGACGCAGAGCAGGGGGAGGGCGGTGCCGACCTGGCGGCGGATCACGCCATATTCATCCTTGAGCTGCAGCAGCGCGGCGGGGAGGAGGTTGAAATTGGCGGCCATCGGGGTCAGCAATGTGCCGCAGAAGCCCGCCAGCATGCCGATTGCGCAGATGATCGCCGGATCGCCATGATAGTGGTGGATCAGTAGCGGAATGCCGATCGCGGCGGTCATCACCGGGAAGGCGGCAAAGGCATTGCCCATGACGATGGTGAAAAGCGCCATGCCCAGGCCATAGGCGATCACCGCGCCGAGCAGGCTGCCATCGGGAATGGCGAGACGGACGATGCCGCCGACGACATCGCCAACGCCGGCCAGCGCGAACACCGCGCCGAGGCTGGCCAGCATCTGCGGCAATATGCCCACCCAGCCGACCGAGTCCATCAATTGCCGCCCCTGTTGCAGGGCGACGATCGGCCGGGCGCGCAGCCAGGTGCAGCCGATGGCGAGTGCGATCAGGACGCCCAGCGCCAGCGAGATGAGGGTGGTCTGCTTGGGATCGATCCAGGCGGGGAACTCCTTGAACAGGAAGGTGCCGGCGAGCGCGGTGACGGGGATGACCAGGGCGATGGCGAACAGGCCATTGCCATGGCGGTCGGCGCGCGCCTGCCGCTCTTCCAGCGGCACGCCGCCGCAGCCTCGCCCCAGCCCCTTGAAGCCGGCAATCGCGACGAGGCCGAGGACCAGGACGCCATTGCCGATGTCGCCAATCCGATCGCCCGCCCACATGCTGAGCGCGAGCAGTGCCCAGAAGGCGGCGGTGGTGAAGCGGCGCGGGTTGCTGCGATCGGCGGCGCCGAGCAGCGCATAGCCGGCGAACACCGCGCCCATCAGCGCATAGACCCAGTGGAGGGTGATCATGCGGCGTCCTCCGCTTCCTTGGCACCCTGCGCGTTCAGCCGGCGGTCGAGCCGCCACAGGCGAAAGCCGTGGATCAGCAGCGCGGCGATCGCGGTCGGGATCGCCCAGACCGACAGCTGGAGCGGTTCGAGCAAGATGCCATATTGCTCCAGCAGGCCCTTGATCAGCAGGATCGACCCGATGGCGAGGAAGATATCCTCGCCAAAGAAGACGCCGACATTGTCGGTTGCGGCGGCCCAGGCCTTGATCTCGTCGCGCTGCTCCTCATTCAGCGCGCCGGCCTGTTTCTCGGCCGCGGCTTCGGCGATCGGCGCGACCAGCGGGCGCACGGTCTGGGCATGGCCCGCGACCGAGATCAGGCCCATGGCGGCTGAAATCTGGCGGGCGACAAGATAGAAGAGAAGGAAACGGCCGGTGGTGGCGCCGCGCATCCGGTCGATGAGGCCGCGTGCCCGTTCCTGAAGCCCATGCGCTTCGAGCAGGCCGATCACCGGCAGCACCACCCAGACGACCGAGACATAGCGCGAGTCGTTGAACGCCTTGCCAAAGGCAGCGAGGATGGTGAGCGGATCGAGCCCGGCGGCAAGGCCGGTGGCGATGGCCGAGGCCAGGATCACCAGCAGCGGATTGAAGCGCAGCACGAAGCCCGCGACGATCAGGGCGATGCCCAGCAACACCCACATTAGTCGTTCGCGTCCCGCAGTCGTCCGTCCGTCATCGTGACGGGGTAGCGGCAATGCAGGCCGCTGGCCATAGGCGGTTGAAATCCGGTGCGATGGTCGCACCGGTCGCACCGGACCGTCGGTTCGCATCTTTTCCGAAAATCCTGATGGCCAATGACATCGGCCTGACATAGTTGGAGGAGACAGGGGCGTATCAGGCGTGGACGGCCAGACCCAAAAATGGGGCGGACGTGGAATTATTCGGAGAGAGCCTTTGACCATCATAGCGATCGATTTCGAGGCGTCGTGCCTGCCCCGGCACGGACGGTCCTTCCCGATCGAAGTGGGCATAGCGGGCGGCGGCATTGCCCGCAGCTGGATCATTCGACCGCATGCAGCCTGGGCCGGCTGGGACTGGACCGCCGAAGCCGAGGCGCTGCACGGCCTGTCGCGCGCCCGGATCGAGGCGGAAGGCGAGCCGGCGGACGTGGTGCTGGCGCAACTGGCGGCGGCGGTCGCCGGCTGCCGCGTGGTCGCCGACAGCGTGATCGATCAATATTGGCTGCAGACGCTGGCCGATACGCAGGCCGTTGTGGCGCCGTTCGCGATCGATCATGTCTCATTGTTGCTGGATGAGTGGGGCGCGGACGAGCCGCGGATCGCGGCCGCCATGGCCCATGCCGATGCGCAGCATACCGCGCGGCACCGCGCCGTGGCCGATGCGCTGTGGCTTTCCGGGCTGATCGAGGCCCTGTCGGGGGCGGCGCGGCCGCTTCAGGCCAGTCCGGTGATCGCAAGGGTCGCTTGACGGCATGCTGCGACACAGCAATAATTTGTAACGTTCGGCATATTGGGGAGACATTCTCCCTGCCTAAACCCGTCGGAAGGATCCCGCTTATTGCTGGATATTGTCTGTTTCGAAGGGAAGCCACCCATGTTGCCGATCCTTGCCAGTGTCGCGGCGCTCGCCGCTTCCTCCACCCCGATCCCCACCCCGATCCACAGCGCCGAACTGACCCACGGCGCCCAGGCCTATACGGCCAGCTATCACACCGCATCGTCGGTGCGCTTCACCCAGGTCGAGCCGCGCTTCGGCAATCGCAACGCCATCCCGGTCTGCCGCTGGCAGGCCGATGTGCGCGTCGACCGCGCCGTCGCGGCCCAGGGCCAGTCGGTGCCGGCCTTCGGCAAGGCGGTCCATCGCTTCGCCCCGCTGTCGGGCAGCTATGCCGGCACCTGCGCTGCTGCCCGCAGCCAGGTGGACGCAGAGGTCGCCCGCTATGCCAGCGCCCGCAATGCCGAGGCCGTGTCGGTCGCGCAGCAGGACCGTGCCGTGCTGGTGAACGAACTGGACAGCGTACGCGCGCTGACCGTGAAGGGCTGATGAGTCCACCGCTGATACTGGTCGCCGAGACGCAGCAGGATTTGCGGCACAAGGTGCGCGAATTCCTGGAGCAGAGCGGGTTTCGCGCTCTGCCTGCGGCCTCGTCGAGCGATATATTCAGTGCCATGGACCGGATGCCGGTCGGCGCGGTCGTGCTGGATGCAGGACTGCGCGGGCCGGACGGCATGGACCTGTGCCGCGACGTGCGTGAGCGTAGCGACGTGCCGATCATCCTGGTCGGCGCCGACAGCAGCGAGGTCGACCGGGTGGTCGGCCTGGAACTGGGCGCCGACGATTACATGGCCAAACCCTATTCGACCCGCGAACTGGCGGCGCGTCTGCGCGCCGTGCTGCGGCGCGGGCGCAGCGAGCGGGCGCTGGGCCTGCGGCGTCAGACCCAGGCGCGCTTCGACGACTGGGTAGTCGATTTCGCCCGGCGCGAAGTGACCGACCCGGCCGGCGCGCTGGTCGAACTGACGGCAGCGGAATTTTCGCTGCTCGCCGTGTTGCTGGATCATGCCCAGGCGGTGATTGCCCGTGCGCGGCTGATGGAACTGGCGGGCGTGCGCGACGCGCCCTCGTCCGACCGCAGTGTCGACGTGCTGATCAGCCGGTTGCGGCGCAAGCTGTCCCATGAGGGACGGCCCGCCGCGATCGTGACTGTTCGTGGCGTCGGATACATGTTCAGCGCGGTCGTCGACCGGCGCTGACCCCCTCGAAAAGGCGCGCTGATGGCGGTTTTCCGCCATTTGGCGCGCCTGTCGGGCGCTTTGCATCCCAGACATGATTTTTAACAATTCCGCTGCGCCGCAGCAAAATCTGCTGCGTATTTTGCAAGCTAGGCCGGTCCGCCCCCTGATCGGCAACGCAATAGCAATAAGAGGATGAAAGCCATGAACGAGCTTATCGGTCGTGTATTCAGTTTCGAGACCAAGGTCTTCCCGAACGAAAGCACGCTCTACAATCAGTTGGCCAGCCATGGTCAGAGCCCCAAGGCGCTGATGATCTCCTGCGCCGACTCGCGCATCGTTCCCGAGCACATCATGCAGGCCCAGCCGGGCGACCTTTTCGTCTGCCGCAACGCCGGCAACATCGTGCCGCCGCATGACAGTCAGCTGGGCGGCGTGACCGCCACGGTCGAATATGCCGTGATGGTGCTGGGCGTGCGCGACATCATCGTGTGCGGTCACAGCGACTGCGGCGCGATGAAGGCGCTGGCCACCGACGCCGATCTGACCGGCATGCCCAATGTCGCTGCCTGGCTGCGCCACAGCCATGCCGCGCAGAAGCTGTGCCGCGAATCCTATCCTGCCGACCTGGATGCCGCCGAAAAGCTGCGCAACATGGCGCTGGAAAATGTCGTCGTGCAGCTGTCGCATCTGCGCACCCATCCGTCGGTCGCGTCGGGCATCGCCCGCGGCGAGATCGCCCTGCATGGCTGGTATGTCGACATCCATGCCGGCCAGGTCCTGGGCCTGGACGGCGAAACCGGTCGTTTCTCGGTGCTGCGCGAAGGGCAGAAGCTGCCCGTGGCGCTGCCGCATGGGCGTCGCCTGGCCGGCGAATCGCTCATCGCACAAGCTGCGGAGTAAATCATGTTGAAGGCCTTTTCCGGCGGCACGTTCAGCCGCGACTTCACGGCGTCGATCGTCGTGTTCCTGGTGGCCATGCCGCTGTGCATGGGCATCGCCATTGCCTCCGGCGTGCCGCCGGAAAAAGGCCTGATCACCGGCATCATCGGCGGCCTGGTCGTCGGCCTGCTGGCGGGTTCGCCGCTGCAGGTCAGCGGTCCGGCGGCCGGTCTTGCGGTCATCGTCTTCGAAATCGTGCGGGAACAGGGGCTGTCGGCCCTTGGCCCCATCCTGATCCTGGCAGGCGCGATCCAGATCGTCGCCGGCCTGCTGAAGGTCGGCGGCTGGTTCCGCGCCATTTCGCCGGCCGTCGTGCATGGCATGCTGGCGGGCATCGGCGTGCTGATCGTCGTCGGCCAGTTTCATGTGCTGTTCGATGACAAGCCGCTGTCGAGCGGCCTGCACAATCTGATCGCGATGCCGGGCCAGATATTGGGCCTCACCAATCAGGATGCCGCCACCGCCTTCGCTGTCGGCCTTGTCACCATCGGCGCGATGCTGGGCTGGGAGAAGTTCCGCCCTGCATCGATGAAGCTGGTGCCGGGTGCGCTGGTTGGCGTTGTCGCCGCGACGCTGGTGGCCTTCGCGCTCGGCCTGCCGGTCGCCCGTGTTGTCGTGCCGGAATCGATCCTGTCCGCCATCAGCCTGCCCGAACAGGGCCTGCTGGCGCAGCTGATGAGCCCGACGATCATCACCACCGCCATTGCCATCGCCTTCATCGCCAGTGCCGAGACTTTGCTGTCGGCGGCGGCGGTCGACCGCATGCATGATGGCGTGCGCACCAATTACAACCGCGAACTGAGCGCGCAGGGCGTGGGCAACCTGCTGTGCGGCGTGGCTGGAGCGCTGCCGATGACCGGCGTCATCGTCCGCTCGTCCGCCAACGTCCAGGCCGGCGCCAAGACCCGCCTGTCGGCGATCCTGCATGGTGCCTGGATCCTGGGCTTCGTCGCCCTGCTGCCCTGGCTGCTGCGCGAAGTGCCGATGGCGGCGCTGGCCGGCATTCTGGTCGTGACGGGCTTCCGCCTGGTCAGCCTGTCGCACGTCAAGCATCTGTTCCACCTTTATGGTCCGCTGCCGGCGATCGTGTGGGCCGCGACGCTGATCTGCGTCGTCGCGACCGACCTGCTGACCGGCGTGCTGGTGGGCATCGGCCTGTCGCTGATCGAACTGATCCCCCATGCCAGCCGCCTGCGTCTGGGCGTCGAGGAAGCCAGCCGCGGCGATGCGCATGAAGTGGCGCTGCACGGCACGGCGAGCTTCCTGAGCCTGCCCAAGCTGTCGGCAAAGCTGGAATCGGTGCCGGCGGGGCAGCTGGTCATCCTCAATGTCGAGCGCCTGACCCATATCGACCATACCTGCGCCGAAATGGTGCGCGAATGGGCCGATCGCCGCACCGGCGCTGGCGCCAAGGTGGAGCTGTTCGGCGCGACGGGACGGATGCGCCAGCTCGTCGCCTGACACGAGCCTGCATGACAGAAAAGCCGCCGCATCCCCGGATGCGGCGGCTTTTTCATGTTCAGATGTAATTTGGACATCAAATAGAAACAATATCGGTGGCAATTAGAAAAGAACCGTGATCGCTATATCACAGAGCCTCTCTTCCCTTGTGCAGATGCGAAGATAGAGGTTTGCGCCGACGGCTGGCGAGAATAGTCGAGTAGTCATCCGCCGGTACGGAAGACGATATTCCAACAGATCTTCGGGCCGCGGATGCAGGACGGAACATTCTTTCGTAAAAGGGGAATGTTCATGAAGTATCAAATCGCTTGTGCCGCTCTGGCTCTGATGTCGAGTGCGCCGGCCTTCGCCCAGGAAGAACCCGCAGGCCCGGTCACCGTGACCGGCAGCGTCGGCCTGGTTTCCGATTATCGCTTCCGTGGTGTTTCGCAGTCCGATCGCGGCATGGCGATCCAGGGTGGCCTGACCGCAACCCATGAAAGCGGCGTCTATGTCGGCACCTGGGGTTCCAACCTTTCGGGCTGGGGCACCTTTGGCGGCGCCAACATGGAACTGGACCTGTTCGCAGGCTATGCCATTCCTCTGGGTGACAGCGGCGCGACGCTGGACCTCGGCCTGACCTGGTACATGTACCCGTCGGGCGCCGACAAGACCGACTTCGCCGAACCCTATGTGAAGCTGTCGAGCCAGGTCGGTCCGGTCAAGGGTCTGCTCGGCGTGGCCTATGCCCCCAAGCAGGAAGCGCTGGGCAAGTGGTGCAGCGATGCCGATTGCACCATCTACAAGCCGGGTGACAAGGAAGATAATTTCTACATCTGGGGCGATGTCAGCGGTGCGATCCCGAACACCCCGGTCAGCCTGAAGGCGCATCTGGGCTGGTCGAACGGCAATAGCGGCCTGGGCCCGAACGGCACGTCGGTCGCGCCGACCGGCAAATATCTCGACTGGCTGGTCGGTGCCGACCTGGCCGTGCCGGGCACGCCGCTGACGCTGAGCATTGCCTATGTCGACACCGACATTGCCCGCGTCGAGGAAAATTATCTGCGTCCCAACTTCCAGGTCGCGGACGGCGATAATTTCGGCAAGTCGATCGCGCGCAGCACGGTTGTCTTCTCGATCTCGGCCGCTTTCTGATCTTTACGGATCGGGCCCGTTCGCGCGGGCCCGATCTGCTGTATTTCCGGGCCTTATCTTGTGCCGAGCTGTCGCCGGCGTGACAAATTGTTGCTGTGGCCCCCGTCAACTGTTTCGGCAGCAAGCTGCGGTTGACCCTCCACCGGTCGCTGCTTATCTCCCAACATCATGAACAGCCTGATGTTGCTCCGCGCATGACCGCCCCCTCGATCATCCTTGTCGAAGACGATCCGCCGCTCCGCACGCTGACGGCGCGCGCGTTGCAGGAACATGGCTATCAGGTCCGTCCGGCCTCGTCCGGTCCGGAAATGTGGGTGGCCTTCGATGCCGGCCCGGTCGACCTGGTCGTTCTGGACGTCATGCTGCCCGGCACCAACGGCATCGACCTGTGCCGCCAGATCCGTCGCAAGAGCGACGTGCCCATCATCTTCATCAGCGCCAAGGGCAGCGAGACCGACCGTATCGTCGGGCTGGAACTGGGCGCCGACGATTATCTGCCAAAGCCCTTTGGCACGCGCGAGCTGATCGCCCGTATCCGGGCCATCCTGCGCCGCGTCGGCGTGGAGCGTGGCCCGGACGAGCAGCGCGAGAATGAAGCGCGCTTCGACGGCTGGATCGTCAACTTCCCGCGGCGTGAACTGCGGTCGCCGACTGGTGCGATCGTCGACCTGACCGGCGCCGAGTTCGACCTGCTGGGCAGCTTCCTCAGCCATCCGCAGCGGGTGATCGCGCGCGAGCGGCTGATCGAATTGTCGCGTACCCGCATGGGTGACAGCAGTGACCGCAGCATCGACGTGCTGGTCAGCCGCCTGCGCCGCAAGCTGTCGACCGAGGACCGGCCCGCGCCGATCACCACGGTGCGCGGCGTCGGCTACATGTTCAACGCGGAAGTCGCGCGCGCTTGAGACGACAGCGGTTCAGCCGGTCGCTCGGGCTGGTCGGCCGCATCTTTGGCATATTGCTGCTGACCGTTCTGCTGGAATTCGTGGTCGGCACGCTCATCTATGAGCGCGCCAGCCATTTGTCGCTGCAGGATGACGAGGCGCGCCGCCTGGCCGAGCATCTGGTGATCGCGCGCAAGCTGGTGGCCAAGGCGCCGGTCAGCCAGCGCGGCGGGGTCAGCGCGCAGCTGACCACCGACCGCTATGATATCCACTGGACGCTGGCCGCGCCGCCGCCACCGCCGCTGTCGCCCGAACTGGCGCGGATGCGGCAGCAGATCGTCGACTGGGAACCCAGCCTGCATGAATCGCGGCTGTGGCTGCGGCTGAATTCGCCCGGACGCTCCTCGCAGATCAATGGCGGGCTGCAGCTGGCGGATGGCAGCTGGCTCTATTTCGGCATGCACCATAGCGGCGGCAAATGGGCCTTCACCTTCGGCCGCTTCGGCCTGGCGCTGATCCCGGTGCTGGCGCTGCTGATTGCCGGCGGCGTGCTGATCCGGCGGACCCTGGCGCCGCTGCGCGACCTCACCCATGCGACCAAGCGGATCGGCCTGGCCCAGCAGGTGGCGGTGGCGGAAGCGGGCACCAATGATGTGCGCAACCTGATCCGCGCCTTCAACGCGATGCAGACCCGCATCCATCGCCTGATCAACGAGCGGACCGAGACGCTGGCGGCGGTCGGTCATGACATGCGCACGCCGCTCGCCCGGCTGCAATTGCGGCTGGAAGCGGTGGACGATCCTGAAATCCGCGAGGCGATGGGCGAGGATCTGGCGGAGATGGGCGAGATGATCGAGTCCGTGCTGGCCTTTCTGGGCGGCGAGAAGAACCCCGAACCGGCGGTGCGGATCGACGTGGCGGTCACGATCGCGACGGTGGTCGACGCATTCCAGGATCATGGCGACGATGTGATCTATGACGGGCCGGATCATCTGGAGATGGAGGTTCGCCCGCTGTCGCTGCGGCGCGCGGTGCGCAACCTTATCGAGAATGCGCTCCATTATGGGGTGCGCGCACGGGTCAGCGTGGCGCGGCATGACAATGAGGTGCTGATCCGCGTCGATGATGATGGCCCCGGCATTCCGCGCGACCGGCTGGAGGAGGTGCTGAAACCCTTCCATCGGCTCGACACCGCGCGCCAGCGCAACACGCGGGGCATGGGGCTGGGCCTGGCCATCGTCGCCAAGACGGTGGAGCAGGAGGGCGGTCGCCTGACTCTCGCCAACCGGCCCGAGGGCGGGCTGCGCGTCGAAATCTGCCTCTATCTGAACAGGCCGGAAGCCAAGGTCTGATCGGCCTCTGGCGCGTTCGGCAAAGAGAATCTCGCTACCCCCAAGCAAAACTCGTTTATCCTGGCGCGCAGACGCGGGTTATTCCGGTTGCCCATCGGACAAGAGGCGCAGGGAATGGCGGACGGCGATATGCAGGGTGAAGGCGTGGGCTATTGGGATCTGGACCGGCTGGTCACGGACCTGGCCGCCGCGCGCAGTCGCTGGCGGCAGGAACAGCAGCATCATGCCGAATATGGCGCCGAAGGATTCCCGTCTCGCGCCAATCTGGTGAAGATCACCGGTGCGCTGTGCGGCGCGCTGTTCCCGCTGCGACTGGGGCCGAGCTTCGTGCGGTTGCATAATGAGGACGCCTATGTCGCCGAGACGCTGCAGACCGTGCTCAGCCGCCTCTATGGCCAGATCCGGCTCGAACTCATCTATGCGATGAAGGACGACCCGATCGCCGCAGTTGACGCGGCGGCGGCGCGGATCATTGGCGAGTTCGCGCACAGCCTGCCGGCGCTGCGCACCCTGCTCGACAGCGATGTCGAGGCGGCCTTCCTGGGCGATCCGGCCGCGCGCAGCGTGGACGAGGTGCTGATCTGCTACCCTTCGATGCTGGCGATCATCCATCATCGGCTGGCGCACCGCCTCTATGAACTGGGGGCGCCGCTGGTGGCGCGGATCATATCCGAGATCGCCCATTCCCATACCGGCATCGACATCCATCCCGGCGCGCGCATCGGCCACGGCTTCTTCATCGATCATGGCACCGGCGTCGTCATCGGCGAGACGGCGATCGTCGGCGATCGGGTGCGACTCTATCAGGGCGTGACGTTGGGCGCGCGCAGCTTCCCCTCGGACGAGAAGGGCGCGCTCGAAAAGGCGCAGCCGCGCCATCCGATCATCGAGGATGACGTCGTCATCTATGCCGGCGCGACGGTGCTGGGCCGGATCATCATCGGCAGCCGATCGGTCATCGGCGGCAATGTCTGGCTGACCGAAAGCGTGCCGGCCGACAGCAATGTGCGCCAGGCCAAGGCCCGGCACGAAGTGACCAGCCGGGTCGAGGTGTCGGCCCCGCACCGAGTTCATGCCCTGCTGGAAAGCACGGACGGGATTGGCGAGAATATCTGATCCTCCCCCTTTTGACGGGGGGAGGATCGGCAAGGGCTTATTGCCCGGCGCAGCTGTCGCCTTGGCCGGCGACCAGGTCGAGGCAGCGGCCGTCAATCTGGTCCTTGGGCACGGGCAGCTTGATCAGCGCGGCGAGGCTGGGGAGGATGTCCACCGTCTCGACGCCCAGCGGCTGTTCGAAATGCTGCATGCCCTTGCGCCAGAACAGGATCGGCACGCGGCGATCGGTATCCCAGGGCGAACCATGGGTGGCGACCGATCCCATCACCGCCTGTTCGGGAATCGACATAACGCGCGGCTTGAGCAGCAGCAGCAGGTCGCCCGAGCGGCTGGGGTAGAAGCTGGCGCGCGCTTCCTGGATCAGGCTCCAGCTTTCGGGCGGGCCCGAGGGCGAGGGGGTGGCGGCGATTTCCGCCTTGGTGAAGACGGTCTGCACCTGCGGATGGGCGCGCAGATATTTGAGTGCTTCGGTCTCGACCCTGGCGCGCTGTGCGGCGGTCAGGCCCTTGTCATAATAGATGTCGCCCGACGGGCCGTCGCTCCAGATCACCTTCTTGCCGGGCAGGCCGGCCTTCTCGGCGATGGTGGCATTGAGCGCCTTGGGCGTCAGCGCCATGTCGACCCGCTGTTCCATCGGCATCGCGTTCATGCGGTGGCGTTCGGGCAGGTCATGGCCGCCATGGTCGGCGGTCAGCACCACGACATAGTCGATGCCGTCCTTGTCGAGCTTGTCGAAGAAGGCGCCGAGTTCGGTGTCGAGCCGGTCGACCTGGATGCAGCTTTCGGTGCCTTCGGTGCCGAAGGTGTGGCCGACATAGTCGGTCGCCGACAAGCCGATCGAGATGATGTCGGTCTGCGCCTGCTTGCCCAGCTGCATGCTCTCGATCGCGGCGGCGGCGAAGGCCAGGGTCATCGCATCCTGCTCGGGCGAAATGCGGAAGCCCTTATAGTCGCCCGCTTCCCGCGCGAAGCGGCCAGTGCCCACGGTGCGGTTGCCGGCCTGGACCGGGAAATCCTTCGACACACACTGGGCGGGCAGCTCGAAGCCGGGGTTGGGCTGGGCGAGGCGCTGGGCAAAGGCCTGGTTGACCTGGGTGACGAGCGGGGTGGGGGCGACGCCCTTGTAGCTGACATAGCCCTGCGGCCCGCCGAGCCACCAGACCTGATCGGCGGTCGCGCCGCCCATCATGATCGCGGCGCGATCCTTGCCGGCGACCGACACGACGCGGGTGGCGGGGTTGGCTGCCTTCATCCGGCCGCCCAGCGTCGGCACCTTGAGGTGCAGGGGCGAGGCTTCGTACTTGTCGCTGCTGCTGCCCGGCTGGCTTTCATCCTCGGCGCAATAGAGATTCTTGTCCTCGCGCTTGGCGTCGAGGTCGAACCAGTTATTGGCGATGATGCCGGTGCGCGACGGGCGGCTGCCGGTCAGGATGGTCGAGTGGCCGGGGCAGGTCTCGGTCGCGGCGTGGCTCTGATAGCCGCGCGGGAAGACCGCGCCTTCGCTGGTCAGGCGCTTGAGGCCGCCGGTATAATATTGGCGATATTCGCTGAACAGGTCGGCCGAAAACTGGTCGACCGAGATGGCGACGATCAGCTTGGGCGGAGTCGCGGCAATGCTGCGGGCGGCCGGTGCAGGAGCGGCAGCAGGCGCGGGGCTCTGCGCCACGACGGGCATGGCGGTGGCAAGCAACAGGGCAGCGGCGACGTGTTTCAACATATGGGTACCTTCTCATGCCTTGACGGCGGATAGGGAGCGACCTAGCCCCCTTGCATCCACCCGACCAGAGGCCCGATGCGGATTTTTCAAGTCATATTCGTGACGCTCGCCATGCTGGCGGGGCTGTCGATCGCATCTCCCGCGGTGCAGGCCCAGGCGGCCTTTGGCGGCGGCCCGGCGCATATCGCCGCGCAGTTGATGGCCGAAAGTGCGGCGCCCGCGCCCGGCAAGGGCACGACCATTGCCTTTGCCATGAAGCCGGAAAAGGGCTGGCACGGTTATTGGGAAAATCCGGGCGATGCGGGTCTGGGCATGACCGTGACCTGGACCCTGCCCAAGGGCGTGACGATCGGCGCGCTGCGCTATCCGGTGCCCGAGACGCTGCTGATTTCGGGCCTGATGAATCATGTCTATGAAGGCCCCTATGCGGTGCTCGCCAATCTGGGCGTGGCGCCGGACGTGGCGGCGGGCACCCGCCTGCCGATCCGGGTGAAGGCCGAATGGCTGGCCTGCACCGACAAGATCTGCGTGCCGGAAAGCGGCGAACTGGCGCTGGAACTGGTCGCGGGCGACGGCAAGGTCGTGCCGGCGATGCAGGCGCGCTTCGATGGCTGGCGCGGCCATCTGCCCCGGCCGCTGGGCAGCGAGGCTACCTATCAGATCGTCGATGGCAAGTTGCGCCTGTCGGTGCCGTTCCCGGCCGATGCGCAGGCGCGCGACGTTCATCTCTTCCCGTTGAGCGACGGGCTGGCCCGCTTCGCCGCCGCGCAGAAGGTCAGCCGCGAGGGCGATCGGCTGCTCGTCGAGACGCAGGCGGGCGAGGGTTTCAAGGGCGGCGCTGCGCAGGCGGTGCTGCGCACCGGCGACCATGTCGGCTTCCTGCTGAGCGCCAAGCCCGGCGAGGTCGCGGCGATCGCGCCCAAGGGGCTGGCGGGCACGATATTGCTGGCGCTGGGCGGGGCGATATTGGGAGGGCTGCTGCTCAACGTCATGCCCTGCGTCTTCCCGATCCTGGGCCTGAAGGCACTGAGCCTGGCCAAGGCGGGTGGCGACGAACGGGCGGCGCGTCGCGAGGCGCTGGCTTACACCCTTGGCGTGATCGTCGCCTGTCTGGCTTTGGGCAGCCTGCTGCTGGGCCTACGCGCGGCGGGCAGCGCGGTCGGCTGGGCGTTCCAGTTGCAGGATCCGCGCATCATCCTGGCGCTGCTGCTGCTGGTGAGCGCGATCGCCTTCAACCTGGCTGGCCTGTTCGACCTGCCGGCCTTTGGCGGCGGTGGCAAGCTGGCGGGGAAGGGCGGCATGGTCGGCGCCTTCTGGACCGGCGCGTTGGTGGCCTTCGTCGCGACGCCCTGCACCGGGCCGTTCATGGGCGCGGCGATGGGAACGGCGCTGGTGCTGCCCCTGGGCGCAGCGCTGGCGATCTTTGCCGGGCTGGGGCTTGGGCTGGCGCTGCCCTTCCTGCTGCTCGCCTATCTGCCTGCGCTGCGCAATCGCCTGCCGCGGCCCGGCGCATGGATGGGCCGGTTGCAGCGCATATTGTCGATCCCGATGTTCCTGACGGCGCTGGGCCTTGCCTGGCTGCTGGGGCAGCAGCTCGGGGTCGGTGGCATGACCATCGGTTTGGGCGCGGCGCTGGCGCTGGTGCTGCTGCTCTGGTGGCTGGGTATGCGCCAGCGGGCCGGGCGCGGCGGCTGGTTGCAGGTCGGCGTCGGCGCGGCGATCCTGCTGGTCGGTGCCGCGATGGCATTGCCCGCGCGCGCGCCGGCCGTTGCGGCAGCGGGAGAGGGGGGCGTCGTAGCCTTCGATGCGGAAAAGCTCGACGGGCTGCGTGCCGCGAACAAGCCGGTCTTCCTCTATTTCACCGCCGACTGGTGCCTGACCTGCAAGGCCAATGAGGCCGCCGCGATCGAGCGGGCGGAGGTGCGTGCGGCGTTCGACAAGGCGGGCGTCACCGTCATGATGGGCGACTGGACCAATGCCGATCCGGCGATTACCCGCTTCCTCGAAGCGCAGGGCCGTTCGGGCGTGCCGCTCTACCTCTGGTACGCGCCGGGCAAGGAGGCCCAGACATTGCCGCAGCTATTGACCCCGTCGACCCTCACCGGACTGGTGCGCTGATGGCCAAGATTCGTGCCGACCAGTTGCTCGTCGACAATGGCCTCGCCGAAAGCCGCGCGCGGGCGCAGGCGCTGATCCTCGCCGGCCTCGTCTATCTGGGCGACAAGAAGGTGGAGAAGGCGGGGCAGCAGGTGCCCGACGACGCCGAACTGGACGTGCGCGGGCGCGACCATCCCTGGGTCTCGCGCGGCGGCATCAAGCTGGCCCATGCGATCGATGAATATGGCATCGACGTCACCGGTTTCGTCGCGATCGACGTCGGCAGCTCGACCGGCGGCTTTACCGATGTGCTGCTCAGCAAGGGCGCGGCCAAGGTCTATGCCGTCGACAGCGGCACCAACCAGCTTGCGTGGAAACTGCGCTCCGACGATCGCGTCATCGTCCATGAACAGACCAGCGCTCGCATCCTGACCGACGCCCATATAACCGAGCCGGTCGACATCATCGTGTGCGACGCCAGCTTCATCAGCCTGGCCAAGGTGCTGGAAAAGCCGATCAGCTTCGCCCGGCCCGGCGCGCAGATGGTTGCCCTCATCAAGCCGCAGTTCGAGGCAGGGCGCGAGGAAGTGGGCAAGGGCGGGGTGGTGCGCGATCCCGTGATCCACCAGCGCGTCTGCGACGAAGTAGCTGCCTGGGTCCGCGAGAAGGGCTGGGAAGTGCTTGGAATCACGACCAGTCCGATCACCGGGCCACAGGGAAATGTCGAATTTCTGATTCACGCGCGGCTTGGCGGATAATCGCGCCAGCTTCGTTACCCGCCCTGCGATACATTTTGACACATTCCATGCGGTTGTGTCCGTCACAAAGGCCCGTTAGCCCCTCGTCATGCGCTCGACCCTGCCTGTCATTCTCGTTGCCCTTTGTCTTGCCGGTTGCGCCGGGGAGAAGGAAAAGAAAGCTCGCCCGCCGGCGCTGGTGGAGGCGGTGGCGATTGCGCCCACCCGCTTCACCGACAATGTCGAGGCGGTGGGCACCGCGCTCGCCAATGAGCAGGTGGTGCTGTCCGCACCGGTGACCGAGCGGATCGACGTGCTGAACTTCACCGATGGCGGTTTCGTGTCCAAGGGGCAGGTGATCGCTCGCATGGCCGTGGGGCAGGAAAAGGCCGAGCTGGCCGCGGCCGAAGCGACCGCGCTGCAGGCCGACCAGCAGTTGAAGCGCATCCAGGCGCTCAAGTCGCGCGGCTTTGCCACCGGCGCCACGGTCGAGCAGCAGATCGCGCTCGCCAGCAGCGCCCGCGCCAATGCCGACCTCGCCCGAGCGGGCATCGGCGACCGCACCATCCGCGCGCCGTTCAGCGGTTGGGTCTCTCTGCGCACCGTATCGCCCGGCGCGGTCATCACCGCCGGCACCGCGATCGCCACGGTCAGCGACATTTCGCGGATCAAGCTGGACTTCACCGTGCCCGAGACGCGCCTGTCGATGATCCGCGAGGGCATGCCGATCAAGGCCGTGTCCGCCGCCTGGCCCGACCGGCCGTTCAACGGCACGATCGCGACGATCGATCCGGTGATCGATCCCGCCACCCGCGCCGTTCGGGTCCGCGCGATCATGCCCAATCCCGACAAGGCGCTGAAGCCCGGCATGCTGCTGACGGTCAGCGTCTTCTCGCGCGAGCGCCAGTCGCTGGGCGTGCCCGAACTGGCCGTGATCGGCGATGGCGACGAACGGTTCGTCTTCGTGCTGGACGGTCGCACCGCCAAGCGGACGAAGGTCGAAACCGGCATCCGCCAGAACGGCCTGGTCGAGATATTGGGCGGCGTGAAGGCCGGTCAGCAGATCGTGACCGAAGGCGTGGTGAAGCTGACCGATGGCGCACCGGTGCGCCTGGCTGGCGACAAGAAGAGTGGCGACGACAAGGGCGGCAAGGCCGCCAAGGCCGCCGGCTAAGCCGATGCAGCTCTCCGATCTCTCGGTCCGCCGGCCGGTCTTTTCGGCGGTGGTCGCGGTGCTGATGTGCATCGTCGGCCTGGTCGGCTATTTCAGCCTCTCAGTCCGCGAATATCCCGATACCGATCCGCCGATCGTCTCGGTCGAGACCACCTATACCGGCGCCGCCGCGTCGGTGGTGGAAACCCGCATCACCCAGCAGATCGAGGATGCGGTCGCGGGCGTGCAGGGCATCCAGACCATCACCTCGACCTCGCAGGACGGCACGTCCAACATCAATATCGAGTTCGATCCCTCGCGCGATATCGACAGCGCCGCCAATGACGTGCGCGACCGTGTCGGGTCGGTGACCGAAGATCTGCCGGAGGATGCGCTGGCGCCCGAGATCCGCAAGGTCGATTCTGACGCGCGATCGATTCTGTTCCTCGCCTTCTCGCGTCCCGGCTGGTCGCCGATCCAGATCAGCGACTATCTCGACCGCAACATTGCCGACCGCTTCGCCGCGATCGATGGCGTCGCCCGCGTCACCATCGGCGGCGAGGCGCGGCCGTCGACCCGCATCTGGTTCAACGCGGAAAAGCTGGCCGCCTTCGGCCTGACGCCTGCCGATGTCGAGGCGGCGCTGCGCACCCAGAATGTCGAACTGCCCGCCGGTCGCTTTGAATCGAAGGACCAGAACCAGACGCTGCGCGTCGAGCGGCCCTTCGCCACGCCGGACCAGTTCGCGCAGCTGGTCGTGGGCCGGGGCGAGGATGGCTATCAGGTGAAGCTGGGCGATGTCGCCCGGATCGAGGAAGGGGCCGAAAACCCCTATAGCAGCTTCCGCTCCAACCAGGGCACGGCGATCGGCATCGGCATCATCCGCCAGTCGGGCGCCAACACGCTGGAAGTGGCGCAGAAGGCCAAGGCGCTGATCAAGGAGCTGGAGCCGACCCTGCCCAAGGGCATGAAGGTGGCGATCGGCACCGACGAATCCCTGTTCATCGAACGCGCGATCGACAATGTCTATGACACGCTGATCGAGGCGGCGCTGCTCGTCATCCTCGTCATCTTCCTGTTCCTGGGATCGGTGCGGGCGACGATCGTGCCGGCCGTGACGGTGCCGATCTGTCTGCTCGCCACCTGCGCGGTGATGTGGCTGCTCGGCCTGTCGATCAACCTGCTGACCCTGCTCGCCTTCGTCCTCGCCATCGGCCTGGTGGTCGACGACGCGATCGTGGTGCTGGAAAATGTCTATCACCGCGTCGAGCAGGGCGATGATCCGCTGGTCGCCGCCTATCTCGGCACGCGGCAGGTGGGCTTTGCCATCATTTCGACCACCCTGGTTGTTTGCGCCGTGTTCGTGCCGGTCATGTTCCTGGCCGGCCAGACCGGCCTCTTGTTCCGTGAACTCGCCATCGCGATGATCGCGGCGATCGGCTTCTCCGGCTTCATTTCCTTGAGCCTCGCGCCGATGCTCTGCTCCAAGCTGCTGAAGAATGCCGAGCGCGGCCGGCTGGCGCGCTGGGTCGATGATCGATTCCAGCGCATCGAGCATGGCTATGGCCGCTGGCTCGACTGCACGCTGAAGAAACCGCTGATGCCGCTGCTAGGGGTCGCGATCTTCCTGGGGATCGCCTTCTTCCTCTTCACCCGTCTGCCGGCCGAACTGGCCCCGGCCGAGGATACTGGCGTGGTCGAGGCCAATATCAATGCGCCCGAAGGCACCGGCTTCGACCGGATGATGGCCTATATGCAGAAGATCGAGAATGATCTCGCCTTCCTGCGCAAGGACGGCACGCTGCAGAATCTGGTGATCCGCACCCCCGGCGGCTTCGGCACCACCGACGATTACAACAACGGCAATGTCATCGCCTTCCTGCGGCCGTGGGAAGACCGCACCATCACCACGGCGGAAGTCGCGACCATCATCAACAAGGTGATCGCCGACCAGCCCGGCGTGCGGGGCAATGCGGCGCCGCGATCGGGGCTCGGCCGTGGTCGCGGCCTGCCGGTCAATATCGTGCTGGCCGGCTCCACCTATGAAGGGCTGGTGGCCGCGCGCGACCGCATCATGCTGGCGGCGGCGAGCTATCCGGGGCTCATCAACCTCGACAGCGATTACAAGGAAACCAAGCCGCAGATGCGGATCGAGACCGATCTGCAGCGCGCCGGCGACCTGGGCGTGTCGGTGAACGATGTCAGCCAGGCGCTGCAGAGCCTGCTCGGCTCGCGCCGCGTCACCACCTATGTCGACCGGGGCGAGGAATATCGCGTGCTGGTGCAGGCGGAGCGCGACGGGCGCGAGACGCTCGCCGATCTGGAACGTATCCAGGTGCGCAGCCGCAGCGGCGTGCTGGTGCCGCTGTCGGCGGTCGTGACCGTGCGCGAAGTGGCCGGGCCGCGTCAGCTCAACCGCTATAACAAGCTGCGCGCCATCACCCTGACCGCCGCGCTGGCGCCGGGCACATCGCTGGGGCAGGGGCTGGCCTTCCTGGAGGACCAGGCGCGCCAGTCGCCCGAGGTGCTGGCGATCGGCTATCGTGGCGAGAGCCAGTCGCTGCGTGAGACTGGCGGGTCGATCTGGGTCGTCTTCGGCCTCACCATTCTGATCGTCTATCTGTTGCTCGCCGCGCAGTTCGAAAGCTTCATCCACCCCGGCGTCATCATCGCGACGGTGCCGCTGGCGGTGGCCGGTGGTGCGCTGGGCCTGGCGATCACCGGCGGATCGATCAACCTCTATAGCCAGATCGGCATCGTCATGCTGGTCGGCCTGGCGGCCAAGAACGGCATCCTGATCGTCGAGTTCGCCAACCAGTTGCGGGACGAAGGGATGGAGATTGCAGAGGCGATCCGCGAGGCGGCCAAGCGCCGTCTGCGCCCGATCCTGATGACGTCGATCGCGACCGTCATCGGCGCCGTGCCGCTGGTGCTGCGCGGCGGGGCCGGTGCGGCGGCGCGCCATTCGATCGGCGTGGTGATCGTGTTCGGCGTCAGCCTGGCGACGCTCATCACCCTGTTCCTCATTCCCATTTTCTATTCGCGCGTTGCCAAGCGCACGGTTTCTCCGCAAACCGTTGGTCGCAAACTGGATTCGGCGCTCAAGGATTCGCCCGAACCCGCCGAATAGCTTGGAGCTGCGTTGCCGATGAACGAGATCGCGTCCCAGGGTCAGTTGCGTCTTGCCTATCTGCGCTGGGCGTTGGTGACCGTGCCCGCGATCGTCTTTCTCGGCTTCCTGTCGGGCCGGCTCGCCAATAGCGGTTTTGGCAATCGCTGGTTCGCCTCGCTCAACCTGCCGGCGCTGATGCCGCCGGGCTGGGCCTTCGGCGTCGCCTGGACGATCCTCTATATACTGATGGCGCTGGCCTTCGCGATCGTGCTGCATGCGCGCGGGGCCAGGGGGCGGGGAGCGGCGGTCGCGCTGTTCCTGGTGCAACTGGCGCTCAACCTTGCCTGGTCGCCACTCTTCTTTCGCGCGCATCAGGTCGGTGCGGCGCTGGGGCTGATCCTTGTGCTGGCGCTGCTGGTGGCGCTCACCACCGCCCTGTTCTGGCGGATCCGTCCCTTTGCCGGTGCGTTGATGCTGCCCTATCTGGTCTGGCTGGTCTTTGCCTCCTACCTCAACTATGAGGTCGGCCGCCTGAACCCGGATGCGCACAGGCTTGTCGCGCCGGCACTCCAGACCCAGATATGATTTCGGCGCATCCACGCGCCTGATACGAGGATAGACGATCATGCAGAGCGAGAACCGCTTTTTCGACGACCTGGCCAAGCTGGTGAACGGCGCTGCCGGCACGGTCGCGGGCATGACCCGCGAGTTCGAATCCAATGCGCGCGAACGCGCCAAGGAATGGATCGGCGGCGTCGACTTCGTCAGCCGCGAGGAATTTGACGCGGTCAAGGCCATGGCCGCCGCCGCGCGCGAGGAAGTCGAACTGCTCAAGGCTCGCCTCGACGCGCTGGAAGGCAAGGCGCCCGAACCGGTCACCAAGACCGTGCGTGCCGCCAAGACGAAAGCTGTGGATAAGGATGCGGGCGCCGAGTAAGCGCCCTGTCCTTTCGCCGCTTGCGGTGATAAAGGCGCGCCGATGATGGATAGCGACGAATTTGAGAATGGCGGCCATGAGGCCGCGCCGATCGACATGCTGGCGGCCTTTTACGAGGCGCATGGCTGGAGCTATGAGCAGGTCGGCGAGGACGAGATCGTCGCGAGCACTCAGGGGTCGTGGGCGCAATATGAGCTGCGCGGCATCTGGCGCGACGAGGATCAGGTGCTGCAGCTTCTCGCGCTGCCCGACATCCGCGTCAATGACGACAAGCGCGCCGTCATCTACGAGACGCTGGGCCTGATCAACGAACAGCTCTGGCTCGGTCATTTCGAGCTGTGGTCGTCGAGCGGCATCATCCTGTTCCGCCATGGCGCCTTGCTGGGGCAGGGCGGCACGCTGACGCTGGACCAGGCGCAGGTGCTGATCGAGACCGCGATCGACGAGTGCGAGCGTTTCTATCCGGTGTTCCAGTTCGTCCTGTGGGGCGGCAAGAGCCCGAGCGAGGCGATCAGCGCGAGCCTGATCGAAACCCGCGGCGAAGCCTGACATATCTGCCTGAAAGCCTGACCATGACCATTGCCTGCTGGCCCGATCATCTTTTCCTTGTCGGCTGCGGCAATATGGCGGGGCAGATGCTGACCCGCTGGCTGGCGTGCGGGCTCGATCCCGCCCGCGTCACCGTGCTGCGACCAAGCGGCAAGCCGGTGGCGCACGGCGTGACCGTCGTCACCGCCTATCCCGCGGCGCTGCCGGCCGGCACGACTGTGCTGCTGGGCATGAAGCCCTATCAGATTGCCGATGTCGCGGCCGGGCTTGCGCCGCTGCTGACGGCGGAAACGCGGCTGGTGTCGATCCTGGCGGGAACACCGATCGCCGACCTGCGCCGGCATTTCCCGGCGCCGCGCGATGTCGTCTGCGCCATGCCCAACCTGCCGGTCGGGCTGGGCGAGGGCGTGGTGGCGCTCTACACCGATGCGGCGACGGATGCGGTGGCCAAGGCCGACATTGCCGCGCTGATCGCGCCGCTGGGTCTGGCGGAATGGATGGGTGACGAAGCCCTGTTCAATCAGGTGACGGCCCTGTCGGGCTGCGGTCCGGCCTTCCTGTTCCGCTTCATCGATGCGTTGTCGCGCGCCGGCGAGGCGCTGGGCATTCCTGCCGATCAGGCCGCACGCATGGCGCTGGCCACGGTGCAGGGATCGGCGAACATGGCGGCGCGCGCCAGCGTCAGTCCGGCCACCCTGGCGGATCAGGTCGCCAGCCCCGGCGGCATGACGCGCCAGGGCCTCAATGTGCTGGACGCCGACAATCGCCTGCTCGACCTTCTGACCGACACGCTGGTCGCCGCGCGCGACCGGGGTGCGGCGATGGCGCGGGGCGAATAGGGACGGTTCCGGTCGGCGCCATTATCCGTTAAGGGGGCGCGATCGATATACGGAGTCCGTTCATGCTGTCCCCCGAAACCCCCATCCTGCTGCTCACCACCGGCGGCACGATCGACAAGGTCTATTTCGACGCCCTGTCCGACTATCAGGTCGGCGAGACGGTGATGGCCAAGCTGTTGCAGGTGGCACGGGTCAAGCGGCCCTTCCGGATCGAGGAAATCACCCGCAAGGACAGCCTGGAACTGGACGACACGGATCGTGCGCTGATCGCCGCCCGCGTTGCCGCCGCGCGCGAGAAGCATATCGTCATCACCCATGGCACCGACACCATGACCGAGACGGCCAAGCTGTTGCAGGACATTCCCGGCAAGACCGTCGTGCTGGTCGGTGCGCTGGCCCCGGCGCGCTTTGGCGAGAGCGATGCGAGCTTCAACCTTGGCATGGCCTTTGCCACCGCGCAGGTCGCCGAGCCGGGCGTCTATATCACCATGAGCGGATCGGTGTTCCGCGCCGACAAGGTGGTCAAGGACCGCGCCAAGGGCGCCTTCGTCCCGACCGGCGAGTAAGGCGGGCCAACGGGGCGGCTGAAACCTTTGCCCACTCTCCGGCATTGTTGCCCCCACGGGGTGACAAAGAGGAGAGACTTTATGGCAGATTATCAGGAACGCCCGGCGCCCACGACGACCATCATCGAAAAGCGCAGCGGCGGCGGTGGCACGACCATCGCGATCCTGTTGCTGGTCGTGGTGGTGGCGGTTGCCGCCTTCTTCCTGATCAGCAGCCAGACCCGCAAGGATGATGCGGTGTCGAGCGCGGCGAGCCAGGTCGGGCAGGCCGCGAGCGATGTCGGCGACGCCGCCAAGGATGCCGCCGATTCGGTAAAGGGCAATTGATCCAAGGGGCCGGCTTCCACAGCGAAGCCGGCCCTTTTTCAGACCATGATTTTGTCGAGCGCGGCGCAGAAGGCCTGCATGTCGGCCATCGAGCCGACGGTGACGCGCGACATGGTGGGCCAGGGCGCCCAGTTGCGGCCGATGCCGACACCCGCCGCCAGGAACTGGGCCTGCACGCCGGCCGCCGGCTTGCCCCAGTCGACCATGAACATGTTGGCGTCCGACGGGATGAACTTGACCCCGCGCTTGGTGAGATGGGCGAAGGTGAAGTCGCGCGCGGCGATCATCTCGGCCCGGCGCTGCTCGATCAGCGTCTTCTGCGTCAGCGCGACCGTGCCGCACACGACCGAGGGCAGGGGCAGGTTGGTCGACATGCGCTTGCCGTCATAGCGCATCATCCTGGCATGCAGGTCCGGCCGCGCGATGGTGGCGCCCAGCCGCATGCCGGCCATGCCGAACAGCTTGGAGAAGGTGCGCAGCACGATCACGTCCTTGCCCTGCGCGACCAGCGGCGCGGCAGACTGGCCGTGCGAGAAATGGAGATAGGCTTCGTCCACCAGAACGATCGATCCGGCCGGCTTGTTGGCGACCAGCCATTCGATGTCGGCCACCGGCGTCAGCGTGCCGGTGGGGTTGTTGGGCGAGCAGATATAATAGAGGCCGGCGTCCGGATTGGCGGCCAGCATCGCCTTCACGTCATGACGATAATCGGGCGTCAACGGCACCTTCGTCACCTTGGCGCCGGCCCATTCCGCCGTGCCCCAGGGCTGTTCATAGCTGACATCGGCGGTCACCAGCCCCTTTTGCGGCGAGCAAAAGGCGACGACGATGCGCGAGAGCGGATCGCTGGACCCCGGCCAGGGCAGGACATGATCGACCGGCACGCCCTCGATGGTCGCGAGCGTCTTCTTGAAGTCGGTGACTTCGGTGCCGGGGTGGTAGAAATTGGCATGGGAGACGATCTTCGCCGCGGCGGCCTGGGCGACGGGGAAGGGGCCGGTCCAGCATTCGTTGGAGCCGATCCGCACCTTGGGGAAATTGCCTTCTTCCGGGCCGTCATTGCGCTGCGCCCAGACCGGGGTGCCGGCGGTGGCGACCGCCACGCCCGCGCCCAGCACGCCCAATATGCGGGCGGCGTCGCGGCGCGAATAGCCACGCTGGATCAGATCCTGCTGCGCGTCATTCTGGTCGTTCATGGCTATTCCCCTATGCGTCCTGAAGAACGGTTCGGGGGAGTCAACGGACGAGGGCAGGATTCCCGCAATGGCCCTGCCGTAACGAAGAAGGGCGCCCTCTGGGAGGGCGCCCTTCGTCATGTTTCAGCCTGTTCGGGCGAAGGGATCAGCCTTCGACCTTGGCATATTTCGGTGCGGCCTCATTGAGGATGCGCAGGATCTTCTGCAGCGCGGTGGGCTCGTCGGTCTCTTCCATTGCGGCGAGTTCGCGGGCGAGGCGGCTGGAAGCGGCCTCGAAGATCTGGCGTTCGGAATAGCTCTGCTCGGGCTGGTCGTCGGCACGGAACAGGTCGCGGGTCACTTCGGCAATCGACACCAGGTCGCCCGAATTGATCTTCGCTTCATATTCCTGGGCGCGGCGCGACCACATGGTGCGCTTGACCTTGGGCTTGCCCTTCAGGGTTTCCATCGATTCCTCCAGCGTCTTGTTGGAGGACAGCTTGCGCATGCCGACGCCTTCGGCCTTGTTGGTGGGAACGCGCAGCGTCATGCGCTCCTTTTCGAAACGGAGCACATACAGCTCCAGCTCCATGCCCGCGATCTGCTCCTTTTGGAGTTCGATCACACGGCCCACGCCGTGCTTGGGGTAAACGACATAATCACCAACGTCAAAGGACAGCGCCTTGGCAGCCATTTGAAACCTTTCTATTCAACCGGGGAACGGGCCGTCGCGGGGCAGGTGCAGCAGGGGCACGAGTCGGGGAAAGTCCGCGGCGTCACCGTCAAGACATGATGCGAATACTCCAGGACGAACGCGACCATGTTCGTCCGCTGGGCGCTATTTAGCAGATTCGTAACAAAATTGCCACCCCCGGACACAAAGTCTGGGGGTGCGGCACAAAATGGGACGCTGCGCCTTGATGGCGCAGGATAATATCGATCAGCTGCCCTCGCCGGGTTCGGGCGAGAAGAACTGTTCCAGCTTGTTCTCTACGCCGCTCATCGCGTCGGCGTCAGCCGGGGCCTCGCCCTTGACCGTGATGTTGGGCCATTCGGCCGAATATTTGGTGTTGAGTTCCAGCCACTTCTCAAGGCCGTTCTCGGTGTCGGGCAGGATCGCCTCGGCCGGGCATTCCGGTTCGCACACGCCGCAGTCGATGCACTCGTTGGGATTGATGACCAGCATGTTCTCGCCCTCGTAGAAACAGTCCACGGGGCAGACCTCGACGCAATCCATATATTTGCAGCGGATGCAGTTGTCGGTCACGACATAGGTCATTGTCAGGGCACTCTTTGGGTTGCGACAGCGGCGGCCCTGCTATGCCCGGCGCGCGCGAAGGTCAATGAGGATAATGTTGACGGGCGCGTAGGGGCGGTTTTGTGCTGTCGGCAGCGCAGATGGTCGGTCGGGCCGCCCGTTCGAGCGGCCCGAGCCATTGTCAGTTGCGCACGTCGGATTCGGTGACGGGCGAGATCTTGATTTCGACGCGGCGGTTGGCGGCCTTGCCTTCCTCGGTCGCATTCGACGCGATCGGCTGGGTTTCGCCAAAGCCGCGCGTGGCGATGCGCGCCGACTGGACGCCATGGCTGGTCAGATAACCGGCGACCGACTGGGCGCGGCGTTCCGACAGCGTCTGGTTATAGGCGTCCGACCCGTCGCTGTCGGTGTGGCCATATACGTCGATATAGGTCTTGGGATATTGCGACAGGATCGAGGATACCTCGTCCAGCGTGGGGCGGAACTGCGGCTGGACGCTGGCGTCGTTGAACGCGAAGGTGATGCCCGAGGGCATGCGCAGCAGCAGGTCGTCGCCCTGGCGGATCACGTCGACACCGCTGCCGGCGGTCTGCTGGCGCAGCTTGCGTTCCTGTTCGTCCATATAGGAGCCGATGCCGGCGCCCGCGATCGCGCCGATGCCGGCGCCCAGGATCTTTTCGGTGCGGTCATGCCGGCCGCCGACCAGATCGCCCAGCAGATAGCCGCCCAGCGCACCGCCGATGCCGCCGATCGCCGCCTTCGACATGCGCTTCTGCCCGGTTTCCGGGTCGGTGGTGCAGGCCGTGGTGGTCAGCATCGCGGCCAGGCCGGCGGCCATCATGATCCGGTGCGAAATCCTCATTCTTCTATTCCCTTGTCCTTGGCATCCGCGTGGATGGATGCCTCCCTAATAACCCAGGCGATGGATTGTTCCACAAGTGAACTGAACGGGCGATGATGGGATGGTTGTGAAAACGAAAGAATAAAGGTTATAGGGGAGGGGACCACCATGGCCACGATCCCCCCTCCCGCTCCGACGCCCTTCCCCTGGGTAGACCTCATCATCATCCTGGCGCTGGTCGCGCTGAACGGCGTCTTCGCGATGTCGGAGCTGGCCATCGTGTCCGCGCGCAAGCCACGGCTGCAGGCGATGGAGAAGGCGGGCAAGCGCGGCGCCAAGTCGGCTCTGCAGCTGGCGGCGGACCCCGGCAAGTTCCTGTCGACCGTCCAGATCGGCATCACCCTGATCGGCATCATTTCGGGCGCTTATTCGGGCGCCAGCCTGGGTGGGCCGACCGGCGAGCGGCTGGCGGCGCTGGGCCTGTCGCCCAATATGGCGGAAAATCTGGGTTTTGCGCTGGTCATCGGCCTCACCACCTATGCCTCGCTGATCATCGGCGAGCTGGTGCCCAAGCAGTTCGCGCTGCGCCAGCCCGAGCCGATCGCCGTGCTGGTGGCGACGCCGATGCTGTATCTGGCCAAGCTGACCGCGCCGGTCGTGTGGGTGCTCGACAAGTCGAGCGGCCTGATCTTCAAGCTGTTGGGGCTGGATCGCGAATCCGAACATCATGTCACGGTCGAGGAACTGCATCTGATCGTCGCCGAGGCGAGCCGGTCTGGCATCATCGAGGAAAGCGAGCGGGCGATCATCTCCGGCGTGGTGCGGCTGGCCGACCGGCCGGTGCGCGAGGTGATGACCCAGCGCATGGATGTCGACTGGATCGACATCAACGCCGATGAGGACACGATCCGCCTGCGCCTGCTGGAAACGCCGCATACCCGCCTGCCGGTGGGCCGCGGATCGGTCGAGGATATCATCGGCATCGTCCAGGCGCGCGACATCATGACCGCTTTGTTCCGGGGCGAGGCGCTGAATATCGAGGCGCTGCTGCGCAAGGCGGAGGTCGTGCCCGACCAGGTCGACGCGATGGATGCGCTGGAAGTGCTGCGCAAGTCCGACGTGCCGATGGTGATGGTGCATGACGAATATGGGCATTTCGAGGGGATCGTGACCCCGGCCGACCTGCTGTCCGCCATCGCCGGCCATTTCGCGTCGGACCGCGATGTCTATGACGAGCCGGACATGGTCGAGCGCGAGGATGGCAGCCTGCTGGTGTCGGGCCAGATGCCGATCGACCAGCTGGCCGAGAAGATCGACATCAACCTGTCCGAGGACCGCGATTATGCGACTGTCGCGGGCCATGTGCTTTGGCTGCTGAAGCGACTGCCGGAAGTCGGCGACTATGCCGAGGATCAGGGCTGGCGCTTCGAGATTGTCGACATGGACGGACGCAAGATCGACAAGCTGCTGGTCGCGCAGCTCTGACCATGGCGGTGAAGGCGCTCGATGCGGTCGATCGCCTGGCGCTGCGCCTGCTGGAAGAGAAGGACGGCCTGGCCGTGCTGGGCCTGTGCGGGGCGCAGGGCAGCGGCAAGAGCACATTGGCGCAGGGGCTGCTGGCGCGCATGCGCGCGCGCGGCGTGGCGAGCGCGATCCTGTCGATCGACGATCTGTATCTGACGAAGGGTGAGCGGGAAGTGCTCGCCGGGACCGTGCATCCGCTGCTGCGGACGCGGGGCGTGCCAGGGACGCATGATGTCGCGCTGGGCTTGCGGGTGCTGGACGGGCTGGCGGCGGGGCAGGCGGCGTGCTTGCCGCGGTTCGACAAGGCGGTGGATGATCGCTTGCCTGAAAGTGCGTGGCCGGAGGCCGGGGCGGGGCTGCGGTTGCTGATCCTGGAGGGCTGGTGCGTGGGCGCGCGGGCGCAGGCGGCTGGTGAACTGGACGCTCCGGTCAACGCGCTGGAGCGGGACGAAGATGGCGACGGGCGCTGGCGGCGCTTCGTCAATGCGGCGCTGGCGGGGGACTATCAGACGCTGTTCGGGCGGATCGATGCGCTGGCGCTGCTGGCGGCGCCGGGGTTCGACGTGGTGCAGGGCTGGCGGACGCAGCAGGAGGCGGAATTGCGCGCGGCCGGCGGCGGCAGTGCGGTGATGAACGATGCGGAGATTGCCCGCTTCATCCAGCATTATGAGCGGCTGACCCGGCATATATTGGACGAGATGCCGGCGCGGGCCGATCTGGTCGTGGCGCTGGATGCGGAGCGCGGCGTGACGGCGGTGCGCAGCCGATAGCCAAAGCCACCGGCCGCGCCCTATCCGAAACTTACTGCGCCGCGTTCTCGGCCGGGGCCTCGGTCGCGTTGGCGGCATTGTCGCCGCCTTCGGCTGGGGCGGCGTTGTCGGCTGCGGCCGGCGCGGCATCGGCGGCGGGCAGGGGGAGGTTTGACCCCTGGGTATTGAGCCAGGCGATCAGGTTGGCGCGATCGGCCGGGTTGGAGAGGCCGGCAAAGGTCATCTTGGTGCCGGGGGCAAATTCACGCGGGCTTTTCAGCCAATGATCGAGATTGTCGAAGCTCCATTCGCCGCCCTTGCTCTTGAGCGCTTCGGAGAAGGCGAAGCCGCCCTTGCCCTGGCCGATGCCTTCGCCGACGGTGGCATAGAGATTGGGGCCGATGCCGTTGGCGCCGCCCTGGTTGACGGTGTGGCAGGCGGCGCATTTCGCGAACACCTTCTCGCCGGCCGCGACATCCGCGCTCGCGAGCAGGGTGTTGAGGCCGGGGCCGCTGTCGCCGCCGCCTTCGCCTTCCACCTCGACGCCCTCGATCGCATAGCCCATCTTTTCGGGCCGTTCATCGTGGAAATATTTGGAACTGACGATCGCGCCACCCAGCGCGATGATGCCTGCAAACAACGCCCACCCTGCAACGGTGTTGAATCGATCGCCCATCCGCAGATTTCCCTCGCATCTTTGTTATGGAGGCTGTCGTGCGCTCCCCCACTTAAGCACTTGCCATAATGGGGGATAGGCCGGGGTGCAACCCGCCGTGGCGCTTTTCGAGCGGTGCCGCCCCGCCGATGCTTGCGCGCGATCCCCCAACTGCCTAAGCGCGCAGGCACGCATGGAAAATTATCCCGCCCCCGCTCGCGCGCTGGTCGCCGACATGTCGCAAAAGGCCGCTGCCGATCCGGCGCGCGCCGTCGTCTATCAGGGTGCGCCCGGTGCCAATTCGCACCTGGCCGCGCTTGGCTACGCCCCCGATTGCGTGCCGCTGCCCTGCTTTGCGTTCGAGGATGCGATCGACGCGGTGCGGGGTGGCCTTGCCGCCCGAGCGATCATTCCGATCGAGAACAGCCTGCACGGCCGCGTCGCCGACATGCATTTCCTGCTGCCCGAATCCGGGTTGCACATCGTCGACGAATATTTCCTGCGCATCCGCCACTGCCTGATGGCACCCGACACGGTGCCGGTGAAGAGCGCGATCAGCCATCCGCAGGCGCTGGGCCAGTGCCGCCATTATCTGCGCGAGCGCGGCATCCAGCCGGTCGCCTATGCCGACACCGCCGGCGCCGCCGCGCTGGTGGCGGAGACGCGGGCGCCGGGCGAGGGCGCGATCGCCCCCTATCTGGCCGCCGAAATCTATGGCCTGCGCCTGATTGCCGAGAATATCGAGGATAGCGACGACAATATGACCCGCTTCCTGGTGCTGGCGCGCGAGCCCAAGGCACCGGCGGCGGGCGTCGGCCCGGTCATGACCACCTTCCTGTTCGAGGTGAAGAATATCCCGGCCGCACTCTACAAGGCGATGGGCGGCTTTGCGACCAATGGCGTCAACATGACCAAGCTGGAAAGCTACCAGCGCGGCGCCAGCTTTGCCGCGACCGAATTCTACTGCGATATCGAAGGGATGCCGGGCGACCCGGCGGTCGACCGCGCGCTCGCCGAGCTGGAATTCCACACCAAATGGGTGCGCGTGCTCGGCAGCTACCGCCAGGCCCGCCCCCGCACCTGACCGCCGCGCCCGATAAAGGGCGGTTTCAGGGTCACGCCTGGGGCGCTCCAGGGTCATGGCGCGAAGTTCATAGTGTCGTGATGCGATAGTACCGGCGTTTTTCGCCGTTTTCGCGCCTGTCCCGCGCCGCTGACGCGCCTGTTGGATCACATCCGGGTCATGGCGACGCGCCATCAGGGTCACGGCTGCGCGCCTGTTGGGTTGCGGGGGTGGCGGCGTATGGGGGTGCGCGCGCAAGGGCGGGATCGCGGCTGCTCCATCGCAGAGGATAGATCAGAAATTGGCCGAGTAGGAAAGATGGGCTGGGGTTGGCCGATACGCGAAGGTCTGGTTCGGGGCTAACATGTGGCGATAGTTGCCGTTGGCGCGCGCCGTTTACCGATCCTTCTTGGTCGATTTTCATTCACCAGGAACGGACGGTCTGCAATCCAGCGGCAGCACTCCAACTTGGCGGCACCTTCAACCCTGTTTCAAGGAGTTTCACTGGGTTGCATCACAAGTGCCATAATCGGGGTAAATTCACAGGTGCTTCGGGGTAGGTCCTGATGGTGAAAGATTTTCCTCACCGGCATCCTCGAAGTCATTCGCAATTAGTGGCCTGTGATGCAATCCAAATCCAACATCCTAGTAATTTCAGCGATGAGTAGGTCACGGCAACCTGAGACGCCATAACCAAGAGGTTTAAGGTATGAGTAAGGTTTTCAAAACTCTGGCGGTAGTTATTTGCGCAAATACAATGTGCTTGAACTACAGCATGGCGCAGGATGGCAAGGAACCTCTGAGCGGGAAACCTCCAGCTGGTACCAAGGCGTCAGTCACAGATTTTGATTATCAAATCAAATACCAAAGAGCGTTTGAAGCAATCATTTGGTCGATGCCGATGACTGCCGGATACGGCTATAGGCGCGGTGCGGTTGAAGGTGCTGGATACAAAGATAACGACATAATTTATATGAGTGGTGGAGCGACGCCACTAATGAAAACCGCTACTTCGAATAGCACCACGCCATATATTGCTGCATTTGTTGATCTGCGAAAGAGCCCCGTGATTTTGGAGATTCCTCCAGCTTCAGCTGAGGGGAGCATTTACGGGCAGGTAACTGATGCATGGCAGGTTACGATTGCAGATATTGGTCCATCGGGCGAAGATGGGGGGAAGGGCGGCAAATATTTGTTCACCGCTCCTGGTTACGACAAACCTATTGTTAGCGTCCGCGCTCGTGGTGTAATTTCCGGTGTAGATTGAGGTGATCGCATGGGGTTGGGCATGCCCAACCCCATGCGATTTCGAACTCGGTGGCCACCGGGCTCATCGGTAAGGTGGAGTTACCACACGTCACAC
>NZ_JBSXOQ010000105.1:0-126332 GCF_056859495.1 Sphingobium sp. L-44
CGGCAAGGGCCGGCCGCTGGTCATGCTGCTGAGCGAGGGCCAGATGAGCGACTACAAGGGCGCTGCCCTGATGCTCGACGCCTTGCCTCCCGCCAAAGCCTTGCTCGGCGATCGAGGCTATGACGCCGACTGGTTCCGCAAGGCGCTTGCGGAGCGCAACATCACCGCCTGTATTCCCTCAAAGAAGAACCGGAAGGTGCCAATCCCGCACGACGCTGCGCTCTATCGTCAGCGCCACAAGATCGAAAACATGTTCTGCAAGCTCAAGGACTGGCGGCGCATCCACACCCGATACGACCGTTGCGCCCACACCTTCATGTCCGCCATCTGTATCGCCGCCGCCGTCATCTTCTGGCTCAATCAATGAGTCCTGAGCCTAACTACTTCAAGCCGTCGCCAACCCATACATCAAAATCCTCTAAGGCCGTTTTCCGCCCGGCTGGCTGCGCTGGGCTTCGGTCAGGCTCTGGAGAGCGCGGCCTTGCATGTCGATTTCGCGCTGCTCTGAGTAGCTCAGGCCATCGCGGGCGCTGCGATCGGCCTGGGCGTCGGCGCGGTCGGCCTCTCGGCGGAGCGTGCGCGCCTGCTTCTTGCTGAGCGTGCCGCTCTTGCGGCCGTCGCGTATATCCTCGCGCGCCCGGTCCAGTTCATAGTCGCCGGATGGCCGAGGCTCGACCCGGACATTGACCGGGCCGGGCGGTGCGGTCGGCTCTGTCTTGGGCGCGATTTGCGCGGGCAGCGCGGCCGGCAGGGCGAGGGCGGTCAGAAACAGGCTGGGCAGGGCAAGGGTTATGCGCATGGCGTTGCTCCTACAGGACGGGGCACGGTCAGCCCCAAGCGCTGAACCCGCGCTGAACCTTCAGCCGATGATGTGCGGCACGAAGCGCGCGGCATTGCCGGTGATCGGTCCATCCTCGCGAATGCCCATGCCGGCCGGGTCGCCATCCACCACCCAGCTGCCCAGCACCGGCCGCCGGTCGCCCGCACCGGGCAGGGTATAGAGCCGTTGGTAGATGAAGCCTTCCTCGCCATAGTCGCCGCCGCTCTGGGCGACCGTTTCGCCATCGCGGACGATGCGGACATTGGCGCCCTCGCGGGACAGCAGCGGTTTCATCACATGATCGCCCGTCATGGCGACGCGGCTGGCCTCCAGCAAATTGGGGTGACCGGGGAACAGATCCCACAGGATTGGCAAGATGGCTTTGTTGCTCCAGATCATCTTCCATATCGGCTCGATCCACAGGGTGGAGGACAGGCTTTCCACCACTTCCCGGCCAAAAGGTTCGTGGACGATCCATTCCCAGGGATAGAGGTGGAAGAGGGCGTCGATCGGCCGATTGTCGAGATCGACGAAGCGGCGGCGCTGATGGTCCCATCCCAGTTGCTGGGTCTGGATCAACTGGGTGTCGATCCCCGCTTCGCGCGCCGTGTCGGCCATATAGGCGACGGTCACCGCATCCTCGCCCATATTGCCGTCGACATAGGTGAGGTGCAGCATCGACGTGCCACGCGGCGGGGCGATGGCGCGCCAGCGGTCGACCAGCCGCTCGTGCAGGCTGTTAAACTGGTCGGCGGCGGGAAAGACAGCCTCCTTCCAGTCCCACTGGATCACCGATGCTTCCAGCAGGCTGGTGGGCGTGTCGCAGTTGAACTCGAACAATTTGGGCGGGCCGGCGCCGTCATAGCCGAGATCAAAGCGGCCATAATTGAGCGCGGCCGGTTCGCCGTCCCATGCCTCGCGGATCGCCTGATGACAGAAATCGGGAATGCCGAAGCTGCCGAGTAGATCCTGATCCAGCACATGCTGGCCAGCGGCGAGGAACAGGCGATAGAGTTCGGCGGTCGCCTGCTCGATCTCCGCGATCTCGTCCGGGCTGAAGCGATAGCAGGCGCTTTCATCCCAATAGGGCTGGGCATCGGCGCCATGCCAGACCAGGCCCAGATGCTCGACGCGGGCCTGCCAGTGCGGGCGCGGCGTGCAGGCGATCCGTTCCATCAGCTGTGGCTGCTGCGCCCCGACAGGCCAAGGCCGCCGCGCGTCACATTGGCCGAGGATGCCGGGCTGTAGCTATGGCCATAGGAGGGGGCGATCGACCCGCCACCGACCCGTTCGCCCACGCGCGCGACTGCGCTGCCCCGGCCCAGATAATACCAGCCATGGCCGCCGCCGCTGCCGCCCCAGCTGCAATTGCGGTCCTCGACCCGTCGTCCCTGCGCATCGCGGCACACACGCACGTCGCGGTCGGCCGTGTCAGGACTGCGCGAGCAGCCGGTGGCGAGCAGGGCCGCCGCCATGGCCGATGTGATCGGCAACACGCGCCGGTCGAATTTCTGGGTCATGATCCCCCTTATAGCCCCGAAGATGAAAGGCCGGCGACAGCGTCCCCATGCTGTCGCCGGCCTTGACGATGCTTATTTGCCCGTGCGGTCCTTGTCGCGGATGGCGCGGAATTCGTCGCCATCGACCCAGTTGGGCCAGTCGGTCGTATTCGCGAGCGCGCGGCCGACATCATAATAGAGCTTCAGGTCGGCGGCGACGCCGGTCCAGTCCCAATTGGGATCATATTCGTCCTTGGGACCGTGATAGCGATGCTCGGTATAATCCTCGGCCGCGGCCATGCCGGCGGCGGTGCCGCCCTTCACCAGATCCTCGCCGCCCTCGAAATAGAGCATCGGCAGGCCGTGCTTGGCGAAGCTGAAATGGTCGGAACGGTAATAATAGCCCTTTTCCGGGGTCGGTTCGAGCGTCGCGACGCGGCCCTGCGCACCCAGCGCGCGGTCGAGATAGGCGTCGAGCTGCGACTTGCCCTTGCCGATGACGACGACATTCTTGGCGAGGCCCGCGACGCTGAGCGCATCCATGTTGACGCCGCCGACGGTCTTGCTGAACGGGAAGACCGGGTTGTCGCCATAATAGGCCGAACCCAGCAGGCCCGATTCCTCGCCGGTGACGGCCAGGAACACCTGGCTGCGGTCGGACGGGCCGGCCTTCACATTGGCCTGGGCCAGGGCGACCAGCGCTGCGGTGCCGGTGGCATTGTCGACCGCGCCGTTGCAGATATCGTCGCCGTCGGCCGCCGCCTGGCAATGGCCGAGATGATCCCAATGGGCGCTGTAGAGCACATACTCGTCGGGCCGGGCCTTGCCCGGCAGCAGGGCGACGACATTCTTCGACGCATGCTTGCGCAGGTCATTGTCGAACGAGACATTGGCCTTGATCGCGCCCAGCGGCACGGCCTTGAAGCCCTTCTGCTTGGCGGCGGCCATCTGCTGGTCGAGGTTGAGGCCGGCGTCGGCGAACAGGGCGGCGGCCTTGTCCTTCTGGATCCAGCCGATCGCGGCCGACTGGTCGGCATTGCCGCCCGGATTGTCCGCGACATGCTGCGACCCGGTCCAGCTCGACTGGACGACGTTCCAGCCATAGGCGGCCGGCTCGGTGTCATGGATGATGATCGCGGCGGCGGCACCCTGGCGCGCGGCTTCCTCGAACTTATAGGTCCAGCGGCCATAATAGGTCATGGCGCGGCCATTGAACGGACCGGTCAGGCCCGGCGTCTGATAATCCGGGTCATTGACCAGGATCAGCACCGTCTTGCCCTTCACGTCCAGGCCGGCATAGTCGTTCCAGCCCTTTTCCGGGGCGTTGATGCCATAGCCGACGAACACGACCGGGCTGTCCTTTACCTCGATCCGGGGCTGGGTGGTGCGATAGGTGCCGATCACCATTTCCGGACCATAGGCGGCGGTGATCGGGGCCTTGCCGCCGGTGAAGCTCAAAGCGGAGACGTTCTTGGCGGTGATCTCCACCAGCGGCACGTCCTGGAACCAGCTGCCCTTGTTACCGGGCTTGAGGCCCAGCTTCTCGAACTCGGCGGTCAGCAGCGCCAGCGTCTTTTCCTCACCCACGGTGCCGGGTGCACGGCCCTCATAGGCGTCGGACGAAAGCTCCTTCACCAGCCGCTTCATCGTGTCGATCGAGGGGGCGGCGTCGCTCTTGGCGGCCGGGGTGGCCAGCGCGACGGCGGGCGTCAGGGCGGGAGCGGAAAGGGCGAGAACGGCGGCAATCGCCGCGACGGAGCTGCGCATGAAAGGAACCCTTGTCTTTATGGAATGCGCCTGATGCCACCGCCGCGAGCGGAGGGCAAGAAATGCCGATTGTCACATTTGTCGCACGTGATTAGCAATCGGACCGGGGAATTGGGGGGAGTGTTTTCCGGAATGAATTATGTTGCAAATACGGTGCGCCTAGGCGCGCTGATGGGTTTCTGTTCGCTGTCGGCCATCGCCCATGCTGAGCCGGATGCGTTGGCCAAGGCCTTTGGTGCGCGCGAGACGGTGATTTCCGCCAGCCTGTCGCCCGATGGGCAGAAGATCGCGCTGGTCGCGGCGGGCGGTGGCCGAACGACCAAGGCCTATGTTCTGGATGCGCAGGAGGGGGCTGAACCAAAGGTGGTCGCTGGTGCCAGCGGGAAGCCGGAATATCTGTATCGTTGCAACTGGGTTTCGAATGATAGGCTGGCCTGCAATCTTGGTGGAGAAAAGCGGAACGGTGATGATGTCTATGGTTTCAGCAACATATTTGCGGTCGATGCTGCTGGCGGTGATATCGTTCCGCTGAGTAGGCTGCGTACGAATTTATATGGTGGTGACATTATTGATCTGCTGCCCGGTGAAAATGGTTTGGTCTTAATGACGCGATCCGATTCTGGCGGCCTGGGTATCGATCGCGTTGATACGCGCACGGGAAAGAGCAAACTGATCGAACAGTCTGAACCCATGGCCATGGACTATATCTCCGATGGGCACGGCATCGTGCGTGTCATCGGTTTTCAGGAGAATAAGGGTCAGGCTATGCGAAAGGCACTTTTCGCTATCTTTATCGTCCTCTTGGGAAAACCGGTTGGAGCAATCTCAGCATCTATGACATGCGAGACGAGCGCGGTTTTTCACCTGCGGCGATCGATCCCGATAAGAATATCGTTTATGGCTATGAACGGGTCGATGGACGACTGGCGGTCGTAAGCGTAGCGCTGGATGCTGGGCAGGAAAAGAAGCTAGTCTTTGCTCATCCGCGAGTGGACGTCAGCAATCTGGTAACGGTCGGTCGTGATCGACGTGTGGTAAGCGTTCGATATGTCGAGGAACAGAGCGAGGTCGTCTATTTCGACGATGAGATAAAAGCGCTGAGCACTGCACTTGGCAAAGCGTTGGGCGGCAAGGCCGTTCATATCGGCGACATGAGCCAGAACGAGCAACGTATCCTGATCTGGGCGGGGAGCGACATCGATCCTGGACAATATTATCTGTTCGATCGCGCCGCGAAAAAATTGTCGCCGGTGATGCCTGATCGACCGGAATTGGCGGGGCGTGCCCTCGCAGAAATGCAGTCCGTTTCTTACAAAGCGTCAGATGGTACGGTCATACCGGCCTATCTGACGTTACCGCCCGGCAGGGCAAATGCCAAAGGCCTGCCTGCGATCGTGATGCCGCACGGTGGGCCTGAGTCCCGTGACGAATGGGGTTTCGACTGGATAGTGCAATATTATGCGGCGCGCGGCTTTGCTGTTCTGCAGCCACAATTTCGTGGATCCTATGGTTTTGGTGAGAAATGGCTCATGCAAAACGGCTACCGATCTTGGCGCACGGCGATCGGGGATGTAGCAGATGCAGGACGCTGGTTGGTGGCGGAAGGAATTGCTGATCCCGCCCGACTGACTATCGCTGGCTGGTCCTATGGTGGCTATGCTGCCCTGCAGGTGCAGGCCGTCGATCCCAAGTTGTTCAAGGCGGTGGTTGCCATTGCGCCGGTCACCAACTTTTCCGATCGATTGCGGCGCGCGCAATTCAACAGCGGATATCTGCTGGAACAGCAGCGCATGGGGACCGGGCAGGAGGCGCAGGATGCGTCGCCGTCCAACCATGCTGCTGAGTTCCTGGCGCCCGTTTTGATGTTCCACGGCACTGAAGACAATAATGTGGATATCAGCCAGGCGCGGATCATGCAGTCCAAGCTGGAAGGCGCGGGCAAGCGCAGCCGGTTGGTCGTCTATGATGGGTTGGCCCACAGCCTGAACGACAGCGATGCGCGCGCTGACATGCTTCAGCAGAGTGCAGACTTCCTGTTGCAGGTGGGAAAATAGGAAAAGGAAAGGGGGAGGCTGCGGCGTCCCTTTTTTTGACCTTCCGTCATCAGGCCAAAAGAAAAGGGCGGTCCCTTGCGGGGCCGCCCTTCTCCAAATTCTGTCCGGAAGGACCGATTAGCGCGAATAGAATTCGACGACCAGATTCGGTTCCATCTTCACCGGGTAGGGCACTTCGTCCAGCGTCGGAACGCGGACATAGGTGACCTTGGTGGCGCCGTCGGGGGCGACATAGTCGGGGATGTCACGCTCGGGCAGGCTCTGCGCTTCGAGAACCAGCGCCATTTCCTGAGCCTTCTTGCCCAGGGTGATTTCGTCGCCCGGCTTCACCAGACGCGAGGCGATGTTGCACTTCACGCCGTTCACATAGATGTGGCCGTGCGAAACGATCTGGCGGGCCGAGAAGATGGTCGGCGCGAACTTGGCGCGATACACGACGGCGTCCAGGCGGCGCTCCAGCAGACCGATCAGGTTCTGGCCGGTGTCGCCCTTCATGCGGCTGGCTTCGAAATAGTTCTTCTTGAACTGCTTCTCGGTGATGTCGCCGTAATAGCCCTTCAGCTTCTGCTTGGCGCGCAGCTGGATGCCGTAGTCCGACATCTTGCCCTTGCGGCGCTGGCCGTGCTGACCGGGGCCATATTCGCGCTTGTTGACCGGGCTCTTCGGGCGACCCCAGATGTTCTCGCCCATGCGACGGTCGAGCTTGTACTTGGCGCTAGAGCGCTTCGACATACCTAATTCCTTACAACTGCATACTACGTTATCCGCCCTCCGGATCCGATGAACCGAGGTCCGCGCATTGCGGAGGACGAAGGCTTCCCGGTCATCGCCTGTTTCCATATTTCAGGGACAGGGCCGCCGCTTCACCGGGATGCGGGGCCAATCGCGAAGGCGCGCCTATGGAGAAGGTCGGATATTATGTCAAGCGCAGAGTCTGGCCTCGACAGCCGGCGGAGCGCGGCCTAATCCGGCGGCCATGAAGCCCGAAGACTATACCAGCATGACCGAGGTGCGCGCCGGTGTCGACGCCCTCGACCGCCAGCTCGTCGCCCTGCTTGACCAGCGTTTTGCCCATATGCGCGCCGCCGCCCGGATCAAGCCGGACCGTGGCGCCGTCCGCGACGAGGCGCGCAAGCGCCAGGTGATCGACAATGCCCGCGCGGAGGCCGAGCGGCTGGGGGCGCCCGGCGACGTGATCGCGGAGCTGTGGGAGCAGCTGGTCGAAGCCTCGATCGCCTATGAAATGGCCGAGTATGACCGCACGCGGGGTTAACGCTCGCGCGGTCGGTTGAGGTGTGACAGCACGCCGCGGAGCGTGCGCACCTCCAGATGGTTCCAGCCCGGCTTGGTAAGCAGGTTGCGCAGCGTCAGCTTGGTCGCGGGCGCGCGGTCGGGCGGGAAGAAATAGCCGACCTTCTCCAGCAGCGTGTTGAGCTGCAGGATCATGCCTTCCAGTTCCTCCTGCGGCGCGGGTTCGCCCAATTCGGTCACGGTCGGCTGTGCCAGATTGGCCTGCTTGGACCATTCATAGGCGCACAGGATCACCGCCTGGGCGAGGTTCAGCGAGCCGAATTCCGGATTGATCGGCACGGTCAGGATCTTGCGGGCGAGTGCCACATCCTCCGTCTCCAGCCCCGAGCGTTCCGGCCCGAACACATAGGCGCAGCGGCCCTGCGCGGCATGGATTTCCTGCGCCGCTTCCTCGGGCGTGACCACCGGCTTGGTGACGCCGCGCTTGCGCACGGTGGTGGCATAGACATGGGCGCAGTCGGCGACCGCATCGGCCAGCGTCTCATAGACCTGCGCCTTGTCCAGGATGAAGTCCGCGCCGGCCGCCGCCGGGCCGGCATCGGGATTGGGCCAGCCATCGCGCGGGGAGACGAGCCGCATCTCGATCAGCCCGAAATTCAGCATCGCGCGCGCCGCCTTGCCGATATTCTCGCCCAGTTGCGGGCGGACCAGGACGATCACGGGGGGGAGGGGGGAGGTGTCAGTCATATTTCCGTTCGTCCTGAGTAGGGGCTGAGCCGCCTCCGCTTCCGTTCGGTTCGAGCCAGGGTCGAGCGAAGTCGAGGCCCGTGGTCGAGAACGCGCAGCATCCGAGACCGCTTTCCAATCTCCCCTTATCAGGGCTTCCTTCTTCTTGCGGGACCAGTCCTTGATCTGATGTTCACGCTCCAGGGCGTCAATCCGATCGGGGAATGTCTCGCTGAAAACCAATTCGACCGGACGTCGGTCGTGCGTGTAGCCGGCAATCGTGCCGCTTCGATGCTGGGCTATCCGGCGCTCCAGGTCATCGGTGTGACCGGTATAATAGCTCCCATCGGAGCAGCGCAGGATATAGACCCAGAAACTCATTGCGCGCGCGGTTCTCGACAGGCTCGAACCGAACGGACCTTGGCCCTGCGGGCGAGAGTGATTTTACTCACTCCCGACCTCCTTCACGGTACTCGCGAAATCCTCGAAGTCGCGGGCGTCGGTGAAGTCCTTGTAGACGCTGGCGAAGCGGATATAGGCGACGCTGTCGAGGCGTTTGAGCCCCTCCATCACCATCTCGCCGATCGATCGCGCCGGGATCTCGCTTTCGCCGCTGGTTTCCAGCTGGCGCTGGATGCCCGAAATCAGCTTCTCGATCCGGCTTGGGTCGATCGGCCGCTTGCGGCAGGCGATGCCGATGGAGCGGGCCAGCTTGTCGCGCTCGAACGCTTCCTTGCGGCCTTCGCTCTTCACCACCCAGATGTCGCGCAGCTGGATGCGCTCGAAGGTGGTGAAGCGCGCGCCGCAGGCTTCGCACTGCCGGCGACGGCGAATGGCATTGCCATCCTCCGTCGGCCGGCTGTCCTTCACCTGGCTGTCCTCATGGGCGCAGAAAGGGCAGCGCAAGCGGGCTTACCCCTGATAGATGGGGAAGCGGGCGCAGAGCGCGGCGACACGCTCGCGGACGCTGGCTTCGACGGCGGCATCGCCATGTTCGCCCCCAGAAGCCTGGCTGTCGCGCAGCCCTTCCAGAACGTCGGCGATCATGTCACCGATATCCTCGAACTCGGCGACGCCGAAGCCGCGGGTGGTGCCGGCCGGCGAACCGACGCGGATGCCGCTGGTCTTGGTCGGCGGCAGCGGATCGCCCGGCACGCCATTCTTGTTGCAGGTGATGAAGCTGCGCTCCAGCGCCTCGTCCGCATCCTTGCCCGAAATGCCGTAGGGGCGCAGGTCGATAAGGGCGAGGTGGGTGTCGGTGCCGCCCGAGACCACGGCCAGGCCGCGCTGCTCCAGCTTGCCGGCCAGCGCCTTGGCGTTGGTGACGATCGCCTGGGCATAGGTCTTGAATTCGGGCTGCAGCGCTTCGCCGAAGGCGACAGCCTTGGCGGCGATCACGTGCATCAGCGGGCCGCCCTGGAGGCCGGGGAAGATCGCCGAATTGATCTTCTTCGCGATCGCCTCGTCATCGGTCATGATCATGCCGCCACGCGGGCCACGCAGCGTCTTGTGCGTAGTGGTGGTCACGACATGGGCATGGCCGAAGGGCGAGGGATGGGCGCCACCGGCGACCAGGCCGGCGAAATGGGCCATGTCGACCATGAACAGCGCGCCGACCTTGTCGGCGATCGCGCGGAAGCGGGCGAAGTCGATCTGGCGCGGATAGGCGCTGCCGCCGGCGATGATCAGCTTGGGCTGGCATTCGATCGCCTGGGCCTCGACCGCGTCATAGTCGATCAGATGGGTGTCTTCGCGCACGCCATATTGCACGGCGTTGAACCACTTGCCCGACATGCTGGGCTTGGAACCGTGGGTCAGGTGACCACCGGCGTCGAGCGACAGGCCCATGATGGTTTCGCCCGGCTTGACCAGCGCCAGCATGACGCCGCCATTGGCCTGTGCGCCCGAATGGGGCTGGACGTTGGCGAACTGGCAGCCGAACAGTTGCTTCGCGCGGTCGATGGCGAGCTGTTCCACCACGTCCGACGGGGCGCAGCCCTGATAATAGCGCTTGCCCGGATAGCCTTCGGCGTACTTATTCGTGAAGACGCTACCCTGCGCTTCGAGCACGGCCTGCGACACGATATTTTCCGACGCGATCAGCTCGATCTGGGTCTGCTCGCGCTTCAGTTCCTGGGCGACGCCGGCGAATACGGCCGGATCGGCAGCGGCGAGGCCTGCGGTGAAATAGCCTTCCGAACGAATGTCCGACAGGGTGGGCTGGGTGAGGGTTTCGGTGCTCATCTCAAGTCCTTTCAGAGCGCGGGCTGGGACAGTTTCTCGACGCGGCCGGCATGGCGGCCACCGCCGAACTCGGTGGTGAGGAAGGCGGTGACGCAGGCCTTGGCCATGTCGACGCCGGTCAGGCGCGCACCCATGGCCAGCACATTGGCGTCATTATGCTCGCGCGACAGTGCGGCCGACAGCGGTTCGCCGACCAGGGCGCAGCGGCAGGCCGGGTTGCGATTGACGGCGATCGAGATGCCGATGCCCGAACCGCAGAGCGCGATGCCGCGTTCCGCTGCGCCCGATGCGACGGCGGTCGCGAGCTTGTAACCAAAATCGGGATAATCGACGCGGTCGGCGGTGGCCGGGCCGAGGTCGGCGACCTCATGGCCCTCGTCGCGCAACCATAGCGCAAGTTCGGCCTTCAGGTCGACGGCGGCATGATCGGAAGCGATGGCGATTTTCATGGGTGCGTTCCCCTGCGGCTTGGGGTGATTCGTTTCTGCGCGCCTCATAGGGGCATGGGCCGCCAATTGCCACAGTCCAGCTAGGCGCCTATGGACTGGCCCATGGCGGGCATGATCCTTTCGATATTGATGCTGGCGGGTATCCTGCTGACCGGCGGGGGAATTTACGCGATCGTGAAGCGCGGCGACCGCAAGCGCGGGGCGCTGATGATCGTCGCGGGGCTGGTGATGTTCGGCAATGTCGCGATCAGCGCGATACCGATGCCGCCACCGCCACAGGTTCGCTGAACGGCGGGCAGCAAGAAGGGCGCAACCTTGCGGTCGCGCCCTGTGCTTGTTTCGGATGGCCGGATCAGGCGGCGTCGCGATCCTTGTTGATGTCTACCAGATGGCCGCCATTCACGGCGATCTTCTTGGGCTTCATCGCTTCGGGCACTTCGCGCACCAGTTCGATCACCAGCAGGCCATCGGCCAGGTCCGCCTTTTCGACGCGGACGAAATCCGCCAGTTCGAAGCGGCGTTCGAAGCTGCGATTGGCGATGCCGACATGCAGGAACTTGGAACGGTCGGCGTTGGTCTCGTCCTTGCGGCCGATCACCTGGAGCAGATTCTGCTGGGCGGTGATGTCGATTTCCTCGGGACGGAAGCCGGCGACGGCCAGGGTGACGCGATAGCGGTCCTCGGCCAGGCGTTCGATGTTGAAGGGCGGGTAATTGTCGCCCTGCGCCAGACGGGCATTATTCTCGATCAGGTCGAACAGACGATCGAAGCCGACGGTCGAGCGGCGATAGGGGGTAAGGTCGAAACCACGCATGCTCATAATCTCCAACAGAGCAAAATGATCCTGCCGGACCCGGTCTTCGGCGTCCGGCCTATGCTTGCGCCCGGCCCCATGTGGCGGCCGGACGGGATTGATATGGTTGGCTCTTTGCGTTGTTCAAGAGGGGGCTGGGGGGAAGCATCGCGCCGCCTGTCCTACAGCGCCCGCAGGCGATAGACTGGCGAGAAGAGAGCATGGAAAATGGACGGAAGCGTAACAAAATTTCCGTCTTGAATCCGAAAATGCCAAGGTGTGCGGGAAATGTGCGAAGTTAAGCGGGAAGAGGGCTCAAGAGTCGCTGAACAAAAAAGTGCCCGGACCGCTTTCGCGATCCGGGCACTTAATGGACGATTGCTCGTCTCCCCCTTGGCCTGCCTCTACCGACTTCTCAGCCCCCTAAGCTTGAAGTGGGAAGCAGTATCCCTGAACCACGGCCTTTTGCCTGTGCCTCGGGAGCCTTGCTATGACTGGCGCAGCCTGCTGTCACGGGCAAAATCCGGGCTCTGTGATTTTCTGTATCGGCCTGTGTCCCGCGTGCAACAATTCCGCAATCCTTGCCGTTAAGGCTCAGCCTGCTAGACCGGCCGCATCACTACCAGAAGGGCCATTCGCGCCACCATGATTCTATCCCGCTACGAACGCATGATCGCCAAGCGCTATTTGCTGCCGGGCAAGGGGGAAGGCTTCATCTTCCTCGTCGCCGGCATCAGCCTGGCCGCGGTCATGCTCGGAGTCGCCGCGCTCATCATCGTCATGAGCGTCATGAACGGGTTCCGCGCGGAGCTGTTCGACAAGATTGTTGGCCTCAACGGCCATGCCGTGGTGCAGGGCTATGGCGGGCGCCTGCCCGACTGGCGCGATGTGCTGAAGGAAGCGAAGGCGACGCCGGGCGTCACCAGCGCGACCCCGCTGATCGAGCAGCCCCTGCTCGGCAGCTATCAGGGCCGGGTGGAAGGCGTGCTGGTGCGCGGCATGACCGTGCCCGACATTCGCAGCAACACGACGCTCAAGGGCAAGATCGTCGCCGGCGATCTCAATGCGCTGACCGCCAATAGCGAGAAGGTCGGCATCGGCGTGCGATTGGCCGAAAATCTGGGCATCCAGGTCGGCGATTATATCAGCATCATGAACCCGGCGGGCCGGTCGACGCCGTTCGGTACCGTTCCCCGCCAGATTTCCTATCAAGTGGCGGCGATCTTCGAGGTCGGCGTCTATGATTATGACAAGGCCTTCGTGGTCATGCCGATCGAGGACGCGCAGACGCTGCTGCTGCTGGGCGATGTCGTCAGCATGATCGAGGTCGAAACGGTCAATGCCGACAAGGTTGGCCAGATATTGGAACCGCTGGCGGCCAAGGTCGCGGGCCGCGCCGTGGTGCAGGACTGGCGCCAGATGAACGCCAGCCTGTTCGAGGCGCTGGCGGTCGAGCGGGTGGCGATGTTCGTTGTACTGTCGATCATCGTGCTGGTCGCGGTGTTCAATATCCTCTCCTCGCTGATCATGCTGGTGCGCGCCAAGACCCGCGACATCGCGATCCTGCGGACCATGGGGGCGAGCCGAAGCGGGCTGGTGAAGATCTTCATGACCGTCGGCGTGACCATCGGCACGCTGGGCATGGTCGCCGGCATGGCGCTGGGCTTCACCTTCCTCTTCTTCCGCCAGAGCGTGGTGAATGTGATCCAGTTCGTTACCGGGCAGAATCTGTGGGATCCCTCGATCCGCTTCCTGACCGAATTGCCCTCCAAGCCCGATCCGGTCGAGATTGTGATCATCTGTCTGATGGCGCTGGTCTTCAGCTTCCTCGCCACCCTCTATCCGGCCTTCAAGGCTGCCAATACCGATCCTGTCCAGGTGCTGCGCTATGAATGATGTCCTCAAGGTCAGCGGCCTGTCCCGCAGCTTCACCCAGGGCGGGGTCACGATCGACGTGCTGCGCGGCGTCGACCTGACGGTCGGGCCGGGCGAGATCGTTGCGCTGCTCGGCCCCTCGGGCTCGGGCAAGTCGACGCTGTTGCAGGCGGTCGGCCTGCTCGAAGGCGGGTTCGACGGATCGATCCGCATCGCTGGCGAGGAAGCGGCGAAGCTGGACAATGACGGGCGCACCCGCCTGCGCCGCGATGCGCTGGGCTTCGTCTATCAGTTCCACCACCTGTTGCCCGATTTCAACGCGACCGAGAATGTCGTGCTGCCGCAGGTGATCAAGGACGCGACCATGGACGCCGCGCGGACCCGCGCGGAATCGCTGCTGACGGCGCTGGGGCTGGGGCATCGGCTCGACCATCGGCCGAGCCAGTTGTCGGGCGGCGAGCAGCAGCGCGTCGCGGTCGCCCGCGCGCTGGCCAATCGCCCGGCGCTGGTGCTGGCGGACGAGCCGACCGGCAATCTGGACGAGCGCACCGCCGACGTGGTGCTGGCCGAATTCCTGCGCCTGGTGCGCGGCGAAGGATCGGCGGCTTTGGTCGCCACCCATAATGAGCGGCTGGCGGAAAAGATGGACCGGGTGGTCCGCCTGCACGAAGGGCGGCTGGAAGAGGCGTCAGCCCGGTAACAGCCCCTCGCGCGCGGTCGCGACCATGATCTGGTCGCGGCCCTCGCCCTTGGCACGCAGCAGCGCGGCGTCGGCGGTGGTGACCAGTCGGACGGCGGCGCCATGGTCGGGCCAGGCGGCCAGGCCAAAGGAGGCGGTGATCGGCCCCAGTTCCTGACCGCGATGCTCGACCCGCAGGTCGCGGATGCGCTGCTGGATCTGGGCGGACCGGGCGAGCGCCTGCTCCAGCGTGAAGCCGGGCATCAGGAGGACAAATTCCTCGCCGCCCAGGCGGAAGGCAAAGCCTTGTTCGCGCAGCGAGTCGCCCAGCACCGCGCCGACCGCGCGCAGAACCGCGTCGCCGGCATCATGGCCATAGCTGTCGTTGAATCGCTTGAAATGGTCGATGTCGACCATCAGGCAGGCGAGCGGGGCATGGTTGCGTTCCGCCTCGTCCACCAGCGCTTCGAACATGGCGTCGAAATGGCGGCGGTTGGGCAGGCCGGTCAGCGCATCGGCCATCGCCATTTCGCGCAGCGCGTCGCGCAGGCGCAGATTGGCGAGCGCCAGGCCGATATTCTCCGCCAGCATTTCCAGATATTTTTCGGCCCGGTCGAGATGTTCGGCGTCCATGTCGCGGGTCTGCTCGAAATAGAGCAGGCCGATGCTTTCCCCCTGCGCCGCCAGCGGGATGCAGATGGTCGGGACGGCGGTTTCGCCCTCCAGATGCTCGCAGGCGATGTCGACCATGCCGCCCCGCGGCTTGTGGACCTGCCCGCGCCGCAGTGCCCAGCAGGCCGAGGCCGGGAAATCATTGCGCGACTGTTTGGGATCGAGCCAGTCGCACGCCTGCAACATCATGTTGCGGCGAATGTCGTGGATATAGAGGCGGCCGGGGAAATCGGGCGTGATTTCCGGGGTGAAGCGGCGCACCACCTCGACCAGATCGGCGGTGCTGTCGCAGCCCTGCAGGCGCTGGGTCATCCGCGACAGCAGGTCGCGCATGGTGCGATCGACATCGCGCTCCTGCTCCAGTCGCTGCCGCTCAAGGCCATTTTCACGGAAAATACGGATTGCCTGCGCCATGTCGCCAATCTCGTCCACCTGCGGGAAATCAGGCGGGATCGCAGCGAAATCCTGCGCGGCAAGGCGGGTGACGACATCGCTCAGCCGCACGACGGGATGCAGGATGCGCTGCTTCAGCACGAAATAGAGGACGCACAGGAACAGCAGGGCGGTGACGCCCAGCATGATTTCCGACATGGTCCGCCACTGGCGCGCGGTATCGGTCGCGCCCTGCACTGCCGTGTCGGTGCGATGGTCCAGCATATATTGGAAGCGGCTGACCTGCGCCGCCACCCGGTCCAGTTCGCGGCCATATTCGTCGCCGAAGAGGATGGTGCGGGCGGTCTTGTCATCGCCCGCCTGCGCCGCCTTGATCGCGACATCCTGCTCGTCGGAGAGGGCGTCGGCCCACTGGATCGCTTGGCGCAACGCGTTCAGTTCATTCTCGTTGGCGCCGGCATCCTTCAGATGCTGGATGCGATCCTCGACGGAACGCAGCGCTTCCTTCTCGCGCCGATAGACGACCAGATGGCTGGGATCGCCCGAAATCACATAGCCCCGCGCCTGTTCTGTCAGGCGATAGACATCCTCCTCCAGGGTGGAGGTGAGTTGGTCGAAGCTGGCGCGCTGGGCGACGGCGGCACGCTCGCGCTGTTCCGCGCCGGACGCGAACAGCATCGTCGTGCCCGACGCCAAGGTGAGCAGGACGGTGGCCCCATAGGCCCAGTTGGTGATCGTGGATAAACGCATGGTGGCGCCTAACCTAGGCCCTATAGCTTGGCAATTCGTTACGCGGGCGACCTCATGACATTGCCTATTTTGCGGCGAGCGCGCTCAGTCGGTCGAGATCGAGCGCGTTCACCGCGGCCTTGATCTCCCCGATATCGGCGGCCGTGCCCTCCGCCTCGACCATGAAGCGGTCGGCCAGCGTGGTCGCATATTTGCCGTGACGGCTGTCCTTGTCCCATTCCTCGGTGACGATGCGGCCGTCGATCGTTTGGGTGCGCTCATAGCCGCTGGCGGTCTGGCGGTTCGACTGGACGTTGAGTGCCGCGCCGATCCCGGCAAAGGCGCCGGCCACTGCGATGTCGTTCACCTCCAGTTCGATCTCGTCGTCGCCGGCGCGGTAGCGGGCGGAGGCATGGGCGCCGGCGGACATGCCGCTGCTCTCAATCTCGGTGCGGGTGAAGCGGCCGATCTTCTCGGGCAGCAGTGCCTGCAGCAGATCGGGCGCGATTGCTGCGGAACGGCCGTTCCTGGTCGCTTCTTCCATCCGCTTGGCGGCCTGTTCCATCTGCTTGGTGGCGGCGTCCATCTTGTCGACGTCGATCTTGCCGATGCCCGGCACGGTGATCTCACCGCCGATCTCGTCCGGCCCGGCATGGCTGCCGGACAGGCCGCTGAACGGCATGGCGAGCAGGCTGGCGAGGATGAAGAGCAGCGCGCCCGCGACCATGGTGACGATGGTGTAGGGCAGCGCCTTCTGCTCTGGCACCTTCATCAGGCGCGGCAGGCCGAGATAGAGGAGATAAAGGCTGTGAAGTCCGAGCAGGCCGAGCATGGTGAGGCCGGGCAGCAGCGAGAAGATGCCGGCGAGCCAGCCGGCGGTCGCCGAATAGGCGGAAATCTTGAACGCCTTCAGCTTGTCGCGCTGGCCGCCGAAGCTGGGGGCGAGGAAATTGATGATGATCGCCAGCACGGCCAGCCCGATCAGCGACAGGACATAATGGGCGATCGCCATGCCGATCGCGCCGATCAGCGGCGGGCGCCAGGTGATGCCGAACAGGCCATGGCCAAAGACCTGTCCGCCGATCAGGGTCGCGAGCGGCGGGATCGCCGCCAGGATCATGGCATAGCCGGTATAGATGCTGCCGATGCTGGCCGGTTCGGCCTCGATCAGCGGCCATTCGTCCCTGGGGCGCAGGATGATCGCCTTGGCCCGATCGGCGATGCCGGGCGGGGTGGAAACCGGGTTGCTGTCCGACATGACCGTGCTCCCTGTTCTCTGGCCTATCCTCTGGCCCGTTCTTTGGGCGCGATAGGATCAGCAAGCGCAGCCCTTGGCAAGCGACAAGTGGTGATCTTGTCCACAGCTTTTCGCCGGGCGGGACTGGCGCGCGGGCGCGGGCGTCGTTAGATTGCCGCGATGTCTCATTCCGCCTTCGTACCGCTGCGCATCTTTTCGTCCTTCACCATGCTCGAAGGGGCGATCGACCCCAAGAAGATCGCCAAGCAGGCCAAGGCCCTGGGTTTTCCGGCGGCGGCGATCACCGACCGCAACGGCCTTTATGGGTCGATGGCCTTTTCCGATGGCTGCAAGGGCGAGGGCGTGCAGCCGATCGTCGGCGCTATGCTGGGCGTGGTGCGGCCGGGGCGGCCATCCAACGCGCCGGCGGTGCATGACTGGATCGCCCTTTATGCGCAGGATGCGGGCGGCTATGACAATATCTGTGCGCTCGTGTCGATGGCGCATCTCGACCGGCCGCTGGAGGAAGTGCCGCATGTCACGTTCGACATGCTGGAGGGGCGGACCGATGGCGTGATCGCGCTGACCGCCGGCGGGGAGGGGGCGATCGCGCGCCTGTTCGCCGAGGATCAGCCCGACGCTGCGCTCGCTTACGCCGATCGGTTGCAGGCGCTGTTCCCCGATCGCCTCTATGTCGAGATCTGCCGACGGCTGGACCCGGTCGAGGGCAAGGCGGAGCCGCATCTGCTCGACCTGGCCTATGACCGCAATCTGCCGCTGGTCGCGACCAACCCGACCTGCTTTGCCGAGCCGGAATTCCACGCGGCGCATGACGTGATGCTGTGCATCGCCGACGGCGCCTATGTCGAGACGCCCGATCGCCGCACCAGTTCGCCCGACGCCTGGATGAAGCCGGCAGCGGAGATGAAGCGGCTGTTCGAGGATCTGCCCGAGGCGCTGGCCAACACGCTGGTCGTGGCCCAGCGCTGCGCGGTGATGGCGCCCAAGCGCAAGCCGATCCTGCCCAGCCTTGCCGGCGATATCGAGGGCGAGGGCATCATGCTGCGCGACCAGTCGATCGCGGGACTGGAGGCCCGGCTGGAAAAGGCCGGGATCATCGCGGACGAGGCGCGCCAGCCCTATTTCGAACGGTTGAAGTTCGAAATGGACATCATCATCCAGATGGGCTTCCCCGGCTACTTCCTGATCGTGGCCGACTTCATCAAATGGGCCAAGGATCATGATATTCCGGTGGGGCCGGGCCGTGGTTCGGGTGCCGGATCGCTGGTCGCCTGGGCGCTGACCATCACCGATCTCGATCCGCTGCAACTGGGCCTGCTGTTCGAGCGCTTCCTGAACCCGGAACGCGTCTCCATGCCCGACTTCGATATCGACTTCTGCGAAACGCGGCGCGGCGAGGTGATCCGCTATGTGCAGCAGAAATATGGCAGCGACCATGTCGCACAGATCATCACCTTCGGTAAATTGAAGGCCCGCGCCGTGCTGAAGGATACCGGCCGCGTGATGCAGATGAGCTATGGCCAGGTCGACCGCCTTGCCAAGCTGGTGCCCAACCATCCGACCGATCCCTGGACGCTGGAGCGATCGCTGAACGGCGTCGCCGAGTTCAAGGCGGAATATGACAATGACAATCAGGTCAAGCGCCTGATCGACTATGCGATGAAGCTGGAGGGCTTCCCGCGCCACAGCTCCACCCACGCGGCCGGCGTGGTGATCGGTGACCGCCCGCTGAGCCAGTTGGTGCCGCTCTATCGCGATCCGCGATCCGACATGCCGGTGACCCAGTTCGACATGAAGTTCGTCGAAGGCGCGGGGCTGGTGAAGTTCGACTTTCTCGGCCTCAAGACGCTGTCGGTGCTGCAGAAGGCGGTGCAGCTGCTCAAGGGACGCGGCGTCACGGTTGATCTCGACACGCTCGCCTGGGACGATGCCAAGGTCTATGAATTGCTCCAGCGCGGCGACACGGTCGGCGTGTTCCAGCTGGAATCCGAAGGCATGCGCAAGACCCTGGCGGCCGTGCGTCCGACCAATTTCGGCGACATCATCGCGCTGGTGTCGCTCTATCGTCCCGGCCCGATGGACAATATCCCGATGTTCGGGCGCCGCAAGAACGGCCAGGAAGAGATTGAATATCCGCACATCCTGCTGAAGCCGATCCTCGAAGAAACCTATGGCATCTTCGTCTATCAGGAACAGGTGATGCAGGCCGCGCAGATCCTGGCCGGCTACTCGCTTGGCGACGCCGACCTTCTGCGCCGCGCCATGGGCAAGAAGATCAAGGCGGAGATGGACGCCCAGCGCCTGCGCTTCGTCGAGGGCTGCGCCAAGAGTGACATCAAGCCGGCCAAGGCCAACGAACTATTCGACTTGATCGACAAGTTCGCCGGCTATGGCTTCAACAAGTCGCACGCCGCTGCCTACGCGCTGCTCGCCTATCAGACGGCTTGGCTGAAAGCCCATTATCCGGCGGAATTCTATGCCGGGTCGATGGCGTTCGATATCCATCTGACCGAAAAGCTGACCGTTTTCGTCGACGATATGCGGCGCATGGGCATGACCTGCCTGCCGCCGGACCTCAACCAGAGCGAGGCCGACTTCACCGTCGAGGCGGTGCCGTTCGAGGGCGATGATCCGCGTTTGGGCTTTGCCGTGCGCTATGCGCTGGGCGGCCTCAAGGGCGTGGGCGAGAAGGCGATGGAGCAGCTGGTTGCCGAGCGCGAAGCCAATGGTCCGTTCAAGCATCTGGACGATCTGGCCGACCGGATCGAGCCGCGCCTGCTCAACCGGCGCCAGCTCGAAAGCCTGGCCGCGGCCGGTGCGTTCGACACCATCCATGCCGATCGGGCCGGGGTGCATGCGGCGGCCGAAACCCTGCTGAGCGTCGCGGCAAGCGCGGCGCAGGCGCGCGAAAGCGGGCAGGGCGGCCTGTTTGGCGATGTCGAGACGGCGCATGCCGACGTCCGCATCCCGCCGCATCAGGCCTGGACCGTGTCGGACCGGATGGCGCAGGAAAAGGAGGCGTTCGGCTTCTATTTCTCGGCCCATCCGGTCGACCGTTTCCGCCATCTGGCCGATGCGCGCGGCGCGAAAAGCTATGGCGAAATCTGTTCGCAGCCAATGGGCATGCCCAATGCCGAAGGGCGGGTGATGGGCATCATGGCGGCGATGGTCGAGGATGTGCGCTGGCGCGAGACGCGGCGGGGTGCGCGCTATGCCAACGCCACCTTCTCCGACCAGAGCGGTCAGTTCCAGGCGAGCTGTTTCGACGAGGATGCCTGCAAGCAGATCGAGGAACTGGCGCGCGAGGGCGATTGCGCGCTGCTGCATGTCGAGCTGGATCGCCTGCCGGGCGAGGAAACGCCGCGCGTCACCGTGCGCCGGATGGAGCCGTTCCGCGAGATTGCCAACGTGTCGCGCATGGAACTGGTGCTGGACATCGAGATGGTCGAGGCCGTGGCCAAGCTGGCCGCGATCCTGTCGGGCAGCAGGGGCGGGCGGTGTGAGGTGTTCGTACGCGCGCCGATCGGCGATGGCAAGGCGGCCCGCGTCTTCCTGGGCGATGACTTCACGCTGGGCGCCGATCAGGTCGACGCGATCAGTGGTATTGCCGGGCTGACCGTCCATAATCTGGCGCGGATGGAGGCGAAGTCGGACGGCTATCGCACCCGCCATCGCCGATCGGCCATGCGGCTGGTCGGCTGACCCCGCCCATTTTCCCAGTCCGAGGAGAAATCTGTGTCCGAAGCGACCCTGGCCCTGGTCCATGCCTATTATGACGCCTTCAACCGGCAGGATGCCGAGGGGATGCTGGCGCTGCTCGCCGACGATGTGCGGCACGAGCCGAGCCAGGGCGCGGCCCGCATCGGCAAGGCGGCGTTCGCCGATTTCCTGTCTCATATGAACCTTTGCTATGCCGAGACGGTGATCGACCCGATCGTGCTGGCCAATGCGGAGGGGACGCGGGCGGCGGCCGAGTTCATGCTGGACGGCCGCTACCTGGTGACCGACGAGGGGCTGCCGCCGGCCGCCGGCCAGACCTATCATCTGCGCGTCGGCGCCTTCTTTGATATCGGCGAGGGCCAGATCACGCGCATTTCCAACCATTATAATCTGGCTGACTGGATCGCGCAGGTCGAAGGGCGCTAAAGCCGCCGCTTGCCCCGTTGCCGTTCCATCCTGAGGTATCCTTGACCCACATCCGCGTTGCCGCCGCCCAATATCCGATCGAGCAGGTGCAGAGCTTTGCCGCCTGGCAGGAAAAGCTGACCCGCTGGGTGGAGGAAGCCGCCGCGCTGGGCGCGACCCTGGCGATCTTTCCCGAATATGCGGCGATGGAACTGGCCGGGATCGATCCGGAGCGGGCGGCGGATCTGACCGCCTCGCTCGACCTGGTTATGCAGTTTGGCGAAGCCTATGACCGCGTCCATGCGGAACTTGCGGCGCGGCTCGACGTCATGATCCTGGCGGGTAGCCGGCCGGTGCGGGAAAGCGACGGGCGGATCGTCAATCGCGCGCGGCTCTTCTGCCCGGACAGCACCACCGGCCATCAGGACAAGATCATGATGACCCGGTTCGAGCGCGAGCGCTGGGGCATCAGCGGCGGCGACAGCATCAACCTCATCCACACGCCGATCGGGCCGGTCGGCATATCGATCTGCTATGATGTCGAATTTCCGATGATCGCGCGGGCGCAGGCGGAGGCCGGCGCCAAGCTGATCCTGACGCCATCGGCCACCGACACGATGCAAGGCTATTGGCGGGTGCGGATCGGCGCGCAGGCGCGGGCGATGGAAAATCAATGCTTTGTCGTCCAGTCGCCCAGCGTCGGCATGGCACCCTGGCTGCCCTGCATGGACGAGAATTTCGGCGCCGCCGGCGCCTTTGGTCCGCCCGATGGCGCGATACCCGACGATGGAGTGATCGCGCTGGGGCAGGCGAACGGCCCGGCCTGGGTGGTGGCGGACATCGACCTTGCCATGGTCGACCAGTTGCGTGCGGATGGCACGGTGCTGCCCTTCCGCCACTGGCCCGAACAGCATGTGCCCTTCCACATCATCCAGAATGGCGCGGGATCGGACGTGATCGCGCAGATGGCCAGCGATGCCGCGCGCGATGATGCGCCGGCCGCGCCGCAAATCGAAGATCAGGAGATTGCAGAATGACCGAGCCGTCGATCATCGTCGACCGCGTGACCAGCGATGCGCAGGGACTTGAGGCGCTGGCGACGCTGCGCATCCGCATCTTCCGTGAGTGGCCCTATCTCTATGAGGGCGATGCCGCGCATGAGGAGGAATATCTCCGCGATTTCCTGGCGAGCGAGCATGCGACTTTGGTGCGGGCGCGGATCGGCGAGGAGCCGGTCGGGATCGCCACAGCCTCGCCGCTGGCCGGGCAGCCCGACAGCCTGGTCGCGCCGCTGGTAGCGGCTGGCGTCGATGTCGCGCGCAGCTTCTATTTCGGCGAGTCCGTACTGTTGCCGGCCTATCATGGCCGCGGCATCGGCCACCTGTTCTTCGACGCGCGCGAGGCGGCGGCGCGCCACGCTGGCGCCGATTTTGCGATCTTCTGCGGCGTGGTGCGCGGCGAGGACGATCCGCGCCGCCCGGCCGACGCCCGCGACCTGGCCCCTTTCTGGCGCAAGCGCGGCTATGCGCCGATCGAGGGCGCGCTGTGCGAGATGAGCTGGAAGGAAATCGGCGGCAGCGAAAAGGTCAGCCACCCAATGCAATTCTGGATGCGGGCGCTGTAAGGGGCGGGGCGGTTCCGCGCGCATGGCGGCGAAAGCTTTCCCTTGATTTCGCGCGCGGTGGGTGGTGATGGGATATCCATGATTATCTCGACCATCCCCTGGGACCAGCCTGCCACCATGATCGACCTGGATGGCAAGGCGCCGCTGATCGCGACGGTGCGCGATTGCGTCATCCATTATGGCCTGTTCAAACCCTTCGCCAAGGAACAGGCGCGGGTGCTGCTGACCCAGCCGGTGCATCGCGAGGGGCAGAAGACCCGGACCTGGCTGCTCAATCCCGATGAAATCCAGCAACTGGCGGACAAGCTGCGCGCCGAGGGCTGAGTTAGCGGCGGCGGCCGGCCTGGAGCAGGGCGTAGAAGGTCACCGCCGAAAAGCCGATCGCGCCAGTGAGGCCGATGGCGGCGCCGATCCAGGCGCCGTCCATGCCGGCCAGCAGCTGGCCGGCGAGAAAGCCGATAATCGGCAATATCATCAGGAGCAGGCAGCCGAGCGCCGCCATGTCAGCGGCTTGCTTCGGCGGCCTTGGCCCGCTCCAGGAAGTTGCGGGACAGGCCGTGATAGAGGCGCTCGCGACAGAATATCTGCGCCGATGCGTCGGCGACCAGTGCGGCGCCCAGCAGCGGCAACATGAAGCCGCGGCTGCCGGTGGTTTCCGAAATGATGATGACGGCGGTCAATGGCGCGCGCACCACGCCGGTGAAATAGGCGACCATGCCCAGCAGCACGACGGCGCTCGCCGGTTCGCCGGGGAAAATCCAGCGCAACAGATTGCCGAAGCCGGCGCCGGTGGCGAGCGAGGGGGCGAAGATGCCGCCGGGAATGCCCGAGACGCTGGTGGCGAGGGTGCTGAGGAATTTGGCGGGGGCGAACCAGAGCGGCTGGTCGCCGCCCGCGATCATGGTGCGGGCCGGGGCATAGCTGGTGCCCCAGGTAAGGCCGGTGGCCACGCCGATCGCCGCCACCAGCAGGCCGCAGCCGCCGGCGAACAGCACCGGATGGGCCCGCATCCAGTCGGTCATGCGATTGCGCGCAGTGGCGGCATCGAGCGCCAGCCGCGCGAACAGGCCGCCGGACATACCGCCCAGCAGCCCGGCCAGCAGCGCGATCGGCACGGCCGATTGCAGCGGCAGATGGGCGGCGACCGCGCCGAAATAGACATAGTCGCCAGCGACGCCGAGGCTGACCATGCCCGAGATGATGACTGCGGTGATGACCAGCAGGGTCATGCGCTGCTCATAGGCGGAGGCCAGTTCCTCGATCGCGAAGGCAATGCCGGCGAGCGGCGTGTTGAAGGCGGCAGCGACGCCGGCCGCGCCGCCCGCGACCATGACGGACGCGCGCAGCGGCACGTTCAGCAGGGCGTGGACGCGGGCAAGGATGGCGGCGGAAATCTGGACGGTGGGGCCTTCGCGGCCGACTGAGGCGCCGACCAGCAGGCCGGCGATGGTCAGCACGACCTTCAGCAGGGCCATGCGCAGGTCAACCAGGCAGCGGCCCACCTTTTCGGGCAATTGGGTGGCGGCGATCACCTGCGGGATGCCCGATCCGCCGGCAAAGGGCGCGACGCTGCGGGTGATCCAGGCGAGGGCGGCAAAACCGAGCGGGGTCAGCAGCAGCGGCAGCCAGCGATTGGCGGTGGCCAGGCGATGGAAAGCCTCGGTCGCTTCATCCGCGGCCCAGGCGAAGGCGAGCGCGGCGAGGCCGACCAGCACGGCGCCGCCGATCAGGGCGAGGCGGCGGCGGAACAGCAAGGATGTCGGCCCGCAATGGCGCAGCAGCGCGCGGGCGCGGCGGCGGCTCCAGCGCTGGCCGGGGCGGCTCATGATGGACGTTGCGCGCCGGGGCGCGATTGACGCAGGACGCGGAAAGGGGGCGGCGCGGATGCCATGGCGCGAAATATCGATCCCGGTGGGCTGGACGCGCCCTCCCTACCAGCAAAATGGGTGATGGCCAGTATTTTCCAGCTATTTGTCCATTTTCCCGATCGACAAGCGGATCGCCCCTCAGAGCCGCTCCATCCGCAGCCAGTCGGGATCGCCGGACCAGGCGCTGGTGAGGGCCTTGCGGGCGGCGGCGGCCTCTGCCTTGTGCCCCTGGGCGGCTTCTGCGCGGGCAAGGCTGTAGAGCGCCCAGCCATTATTGGGAGCCTGGATCAGTGCCTGGCGGAAGGCGGCGCTGGCTTCGTCGTGGCGGCCGGCGAGGAAGAGGGCGGCGCCGAGCGACTGATGCACCGGATAATACCAGTAGGCCGGTTCCTGATAGGGGATCCTGCCCTCCAGCTTGATCGCGGCGCGATAATGATCGGCGGCCTGCGCATAGCGGCGCTGGGCGGTGGCGAGACGGCCGCGCGCGACCGCGGTGGCGAGCGCGATCAGGTCCGGGGCTGGGACGCCCTGCGCAATCATCGGGGCCAGTGCATCGGAGCGGGCGAGCGCGCTCATTGCCGCGACCTCCGCATCGAAGCCGCGCTGGTCGCGCTGCTGGGCACGGGCGACGGCGCGGGCATAATGGCGCATGGCGATGGCATAGGGCAGGCGCGGATCGGGCGCGGGCAGGGCGAGGATGTCGGCAGGCGCGGCGAACTGCGCCATGGCCAGATAGGGGGCGGCGTCGATCGCCTGGATCCAGGCGATGGCGGCGGAGGTTGCGGGATCGAGAATGACGCGCAGGCGGCGCGCCTCCCGCATCGCGCCATCCATGTCGCCTGCCATTTGCGCGGAGGCGACGATGAAATGGACATTGTGCGGATAATAGCCGTAGCGCACCAGGCTGTGGTCGTCGGTGGCGCGGATGAAGGCTTCGTCGGCGCGGGCGGCGGCGATGTTGACGCGGATCGAGTCGCGATAGCGGCCGACGACCTGATAGATGTGGCTCGGCATATGGACGAGATGGGCGGCGCTGGGCATGCCATCGGCGGAGAGGCGGTCGGCGGCAGCTTCGGCGCGTTTTGCATCGCTCGCTTCGAGCAGGTGGATCATCAGATGCGCCGCCTGGACATGGGCGGGATTGCGCGCCTGTACCGTTTCGACCAGGCGGATGGCGGCGCCCGCGCGCCCGATCGGGGTCTTGCGGTCGGCCTCCCAATAATTCCACGGGCTGGTGTCCATCGCCGCTTCGGCGGCCAGCAGGGCGACATCGTCATCGGCCGGGAAGCGCGCCGCGAGCGCCAGCATCGCATCGGCATAGGCGCCGTCGAGCGCAGCGCGGTCGGCATCGGGATCACGGGCATAGCGCAGCGCCGCTGCCTCGATCAGGCCGCGCTCCATCGGTGAGGCCCGATCGCGCAGCGCCATCGTCCGGTCCATCGCGGCAAGAGCCGCGCCCCGGTCGCCGGCGTCCATCGGTGCGTTGATATTGGGGCCGAGCGCCACCGCCTCGCCCCACCAGCAAAGCGCGCAGGCCGGATCGAGCCGCTGTGCCGCACGGAAGGAGCGGACCGCGCCGGCATGGTTGAAGCCATACATGAGCAGCAGGCCCTGGCTGAAATAGCGGCGCGCCTGCGGATTGGCGGTGGTCAGCGGAAAGCGCGAATGGGTGAGATCGTCGAACAGCGGGATCGGCGGTGCGTCGGCGATCGGCTGGGCGGCGGCGGCCGCGATCAGCAATTCGCGGGCGAGAGCGGAGCCGATCCTTGGGCCGCTGCACAGGCTGCGGGCGAGGCGGACGGGATCGAGCGCGGCAAGCGTCGCGGGCGAGAAGGCGGGTTCGATCGATATGGAGGTCAGCGACAGGCCGATGCCCAGCGCGGTCGCTGCCCTTATCCAGTCAGCCATGCGTCCGGCCCTTCCCCAAAAGCCCGCCATCATGTGAGACAGACTATATCATCGGGGAAGGGGGCGGTAAATCAGGGCCTCAATGCGCCTGTTCGAGATAGGCGTCGATGGTCGCCAGATGCGCGTCCTTGGCCTGCTGCGGCAGGAAGGAGCCGGTGATGCTGTTGCGCGCGAGCAGGGCGATCTGCTCGCGGGTCAGGCCGCGGGCGGCGGCGACGGCGCGATAATTGTCGTTGAGATAGCCGCCGAAATAGGCCGGATCGTCGGAATTGACCGTGGCGCGCAGGCCCATGTCCAGCATCCGGTCGAGCGGATGGCTGGCGATGTCGTCGATCACGCATAATTTGAGGTTGGAGAGCGGGCAGACGGTCAGCACCATCTGCTCGTCCACCAGTCGGCCGACCAGGGCATCTTCCTCCAGCGCGCGATTGCCATGGTCGATCCGGTCGACCTTGAGCAGGTCGAGCGCTTCCCAGACATAGGCGGGCGGGCCTTCCTCACCCGCATGGGCGCACAGCTTGAGGTCGGCTTCGGCGGCGGCCGCGAAGACGCGGGCGAATTTCTCGGGCGGGTGGCCGATTTCGGAGGAGTCCAGCCCCACCGCCTTAATCTGCGGCAGCCAGGGGGTGGCGGCGCGCAGCGTCTCGAACGCCTCTTCCTCGCTCAGATGGCGCAGGAAGCTGAGGATCAGGTCGCTGGTGATGCCATGGCGTGCCTGCGCCTCGCGCATGGCCGACAGCAACCCCTCGATCACATCGGCGAAGGGCACGCCGCGCGATGTGTGCGCCTGCGGATCGAACATGATTTCGGCATGGACGATATTGTCCTGCGCCGCGCGATCGAAATAGGCGGCGGCGAGATCGTGAAAATCCTGCGGCGTGCGCAGCACATTGGTGCCGGCATAATAGATGTCGAGGAAATCCTGGAGATTGCCGAAATCATAGGCCTGGCGGATCTCGTCGATCGAGCCGTAAGGCAGCGTCACGTCGTTGCGCCGGGCCAGCGCGAACATCAGTTCGGGCTCCAGCGTCCCTTCGATATGGAGGTGCAACTCTGCCTTGGGCAGTCCGGCGATAAATTGGTCGATGTCGGTCATGGGGCCTCTATACAGGATCGACCACCATGGCACAGGAGCAGGCCGCGCGAAACGGTCGTTGCAGCGCCATGCTGGTTTGCGTGGAAGGTCGTGTGTGGAAGGCCCCGCGGTATTTATTTGGCGATCAGCGTCGGCCGCCATAGCATTCATGATCCCTGATCATGACATCATGCCAATCATCGCATGAACCTGAACGGCCTCTCCTGTGTTATCCTCCATCTGGGTAGATGGTAGGCCGGAAGACGGCCGCCAGTTTTTTCTTCGATAGAGCGCGCAGCCAGCGTCTGCAGGGGAGATTTTCATGGCCGATTTTCCGGATATGGGCGTGTCGCGACGTGGCATATTGGCGGGCGGTGCCGCCTCCGCGACGGTTGCCGTCATTCCAGCACCAGTACAGGCACAGCCGTCTCCCGCTGCGCCGCCGCCGATGATGGCGGTGGAATTCATCGTGAATGGCAAGCGGCAGCAGTTGAAGCTCGACACCCGCACGACATTGCTCGACGCGCTGCGCGAACATCTCAAGCTGACCGGCACCAAGAAGGGCTGCGATCATGGCCAGTGCGGCGCCTGCACCGTGATGGTCAACGGCACCCGCATCAACAGCTGCCTCAGCCTGGCGCTGCAGCATCAGGGCGACGAGATCACCACGGTCGAAGGGCTGGGCATGCCTGACAACCTCCATCCGATGCAAGCCGCTTTCATCGCCCATGACGGCTATCAGTGCGGCTATTGCACGCCGGGACAGATCTGCTCTGCCGTCGCCGTGCTCAAGGAAATCGAGCAGGGCGTGCCGAGCCACGTCCAGGCGGACATCACCCGCGCCCCGGACTATTCCAATATCGAGATGCGCGAGCGGATGAGCGGCAATCTCTGCCGTTGCGGCGCTTATTCCAACATCGCGCTGGCCATGGCGCAGGTCGCGGGAGCAAAGGCATGAAGAGCTTCACCTATGAACGGGCGAAGACGCCCGAGCAGGCCGCCGCGGCCGTGGCCGGCCGGCCAGGCGCCAAATATCTGGCTGGCGGCACCAATCTGCTCGACCTGATGAAGCTGGAGATCGAGACGCCGATCCATCTGGTCGATGTCCAGGATCTGAAGCTCGACCGGATCGAGAAGACGGCGGAGGGCGGGCTGCGGATCGGCGCGCTCGTCACCAACACGGCGCTGGCGTCGGACATGGCGGTCCGCCGCGACTATGGCGTCCTTGCCCGTGCGATCGTCGCCGGCGCCAGCGGCCAGTTGCGCAACAAGGCGACGACGGCGGGGAACCTGCTGCAGCGAACTCGCTGCCCCTATTTCTACGACACCAACATGCCCTGCAACAAACGTCGGCCCGGCACCGGCTGCGCGGCGATCGGCGGCTTTTCCCGGCAGCTTGCCGTCATCGGTTCGTCGGACCAGTGCATCGCCACCTATCCCGGCGACATGGGCGTGGCGCTGCGCCTGCTCGATGCGAAGGTCGAGACGGTGAAGGCCGATGGCGCGAAGCGCGCGATCGATTTTGCCGACTTCCATCGTCTGCCCGGCAACGAGCCGCAGCGCGACAATGTACTGGAAGCTGGCGAACTGATCACCGCCGTCACCCTGCCCAAGCCGATCGGCGGCACCCAGCTCTATTACAAGGTGCGCGACCGGGCCTCCTATGCCTTCGCGCTGGTTTCGGTCGCCACCGTCATCCAGAAGGACGGTAGCGGACGCGTGGCATTTGGCGGCGTCGCCCATCGGCCATGGCGAGTGGAAGCGGCCGAAGCCGCCTTTCCAGGCGGCGCCCGCGCCGTGACGGAGAAGGTCTTTGCCGATGCCCGTCCGACCGAGGACAACAGGTTCAAGCTGAAACTGGCCGAGCGGACGCTGGCGTCGCTCATGGCCCAGGCGAGGAGTTGATCCCATGAAATTCGATGCCCCCGCCAAAGCCAATCTGTTCGATCAGGCCAAGATCGTTGGCAAGTCGACGCCCCGGATCGACGGCCCGCTCAAGACCACCGGCCAGGCGCCCTATGCCGCCGAACGCCATGATGTCATCGCCAACCAGGCCTATGGCTTCGTCGTCGGATCGGCCATCGCCAAGGGACGGATCGCCGCGATGGACACCAGCCTGGCCCGCGCCGCGCCGGGCGTGATCGCGATCGTCACCGCCCCTGATACCAAGCCGGTCGGCAAGGGCATGATGAACTATGCCCCGCTTTTCGGTGGCAGCGACATCCATCATTATCATCAGGCGATCGCCTGTGTGGTGGCCGAAAGCTTCGAACAGGCGCGCGCCGCCGCGGCGCTCATCCGCACCGATTATGCGCGCGACAAGGGCGTGTTCGATTTTCCTGCTGTCGCCCCGGCCGCGCCGCTGGCCAAGGGGCAGGGGGGCAAGCCCGACACCAGCAGTCAGGGCGATTTCGCCGCCGCCTTCGCCGCGGCGCCGGTGAAGCTCGACGCGCGGTACAGCACCGCGAACGAAAGCCATTCGATGATGGAACCGTTCGCAACCATCGCCGCCTGGGACGGCGACAGGCTGACGCTCTGGACGTCCAACCAGATGATCGCCTGGGCCAAGCAGAGCATGGGCAAGATCCTGGGCATCGACCCTGCCAATGTGCGGGTGGATTCGCCCTATATTGGCGGCGGTTTCGGCGGCAAGCTGTTCGTGCGGGCGGATGCCGTGCTGGCGGCGCTGGGAGCCAAGGCGGCCGGACGGCCGGTCAAGATTGCCGTGCAGCGCCCGCTGATGGCCAATAACGCGACCCACCGCCAGGCGACGATCCAGCGCATCCGTATTGGCGCGGAGCGGGACGGACGGATCACCGCGATCGGGCATGAAAACTGGTCGAGCAACATCAACGGCACGGATGGCGAGGATGGCACGGCCCAGACGCCCAAAGTCTATGCCGGCGCCAATCGCATGACCGCCAATCATGTCGCCATGCTCGACCTGCCGGAAGGCAATGCGATGCGCGCGCCCGGCGAAGCGCCGGGGCATCTGGCGCTGGAAGTGGCGATCGACGAACTGGCCGAAAAGCTCGGCATGGACCCGATCGAACTGCGCATCCGCAATGAGCCCGAAGGGACGGTGCCTGCTAACGCGACCCAGCGCATTTCCGATCGCAATCTGGTCCGCTGCCTGCGCGAAGGGGCGGAGCGGTTCGGTTGGGCGCAGCGCAGCGCCAAACCGGGGCAGCGCCGCGAGGGCGCCTGGCTGATCGGCATGGGCGTCGCCGCGGGCTATCGCGGCGGGCCGACGGCGACATCCGGTGCGCGCGCACGGCTCGGCACGGATGGCCGTATCACCATCGAAACCGACATGACCGACATCGGTACCGGCAGTTACACGATCATCGCCCAGACCGCGGCGGAAACCATGGGCGTGCCGCTCGAACGGGTCCAGGTGGTGCTGGGCGATTCCGATTTTCCCGCCTCATCGGGTTCGGGCGGCCAATGGGGCGCGGCCAGTTCGACCGCCGGCGTCTATGCCGCCTGCGTGGCGCTGCGCCGGGCGATCGGCCAGAAACTGGGGTTCGACGCCGATAGCGCGACCTTCGCCGACGGCCGGATCGACGCGGGCGGTCGTCGCATGGCGCTGACCGATGCCGGCGCCCTGACGGCGGAGGATGAAATCAGCTTCGGCGATTTCAAGAAGGGCTATGATGTCGGCACCTATGCCGGCCATTTCGCCGAAGTTGCGGTCAACGCCTATACCGGCGAAACCCGCATCCGCCGCATGTTGGCGGTGTGCGATGCCGGCCGCATCCTCAATCCGCTGTCGGCGCGCAGCCAGGTGATCGGTGCCATGGTCATGTCGGCCGGCTCCGCCCTGATGGAGGAACTGGCGGTCGACACCCGCTTCGGCTTCTTCGTCAATCACGACCTTGCCGGCTATGAAGTGCCGGTCCACGCCGACATCCCGCATCAGGAATGCATCTTCCTCGACACGCTCGATCCGGTGGTCTCGCCGTTGAAGGCGAAGGGGGTGGGGGAATTGGGCATATGCGGTCCCGGATCGGCGATCGCCAACGCCATCTACAATGCCACCGGCATCCGCGTGCGCGACTATCCGCTGACGCTCGACAAATATCTCGACCAGATGCCCGACATCGCCTGACCCTTAACCGGAGCAAGACCATGAAGCCGGACAAGACCGCTATCGTCCTGATCGAATATCAGAATGATTTCGTCAGCGAGGGCGGTGCCCAGCATGAGGCGGTGCGGGATGTGATGCGCGCCACCAGCATGCTGGCGAACAGCGTCGCGCTGCTGGATGGCGCGCGCCAGGCGGGGCTCACCATCCTTCATGTGCCGATCAGCTTTGGGGAGGGCTATCCCGAACTGTCGCCCCGGCCCTATGGCATCCTTGCCGGCGTGATCGCCGCCAGGGCCTTTCGCCGTGGCAGCTGGGGCGCGCAGATTGCCGATGCGATGGCGCCAACCGATGGCGAGATCGTGGTGGAGGGCAAGCGCGGCTTGGACTGTTTCGCCAGCACCAATATCGACTTCATCCTGCGCCAGCATGGCATCACGCACCTGGCCATTGCCGGCTTTCTCACCAATTGCTGCGTCGAATCCACCATGCGCTCCGCCTATGAACGGGGCTATCATGTCGCGACGCTGATCGACTGCTGCGCCACCATCGGCGAGGAGGAACAGCGCGTGGCCATCACCAAGGATTTCCCGATGTTCTCGCTGCCAATGACCGGGCGGGATTTCCTCGCGCAATTTGGCTGAAGGACCGATCTGTCCCCTCTAGAGCGGGGGACTTCTGGCCGGGAGGGCAGCATTTGCCCCGATGCCTGCACCATTCTGCAAACGCTTCATAAGTTTATGTTGCTGTGCAGCATAAGCCATTGTGGGCCGTAATCGCCGCGGTTAGGGGCGCTTTCGATGAGGCTGGCAGGGAACAGGTGTCGAGTTGGCGAGTGAGCGTTTCGGCTTGCGGCAGGCGGCCGCGTGGCTGTCGGAGGTCGTCGGGCCTGACCGCAGCTATGTGAATGTCGGGATCGTCTATACGGTGGCGATCAGCCTGTTGTCGCTGGCTACCCCCATCTCCGTGCAACTGCTGATCAACTCGGTGGCGCGTACCGCGCTGGTCGCGCCCTTGTGGATCCTGTCCGGCGTGCTGCTGGCGCTGCTGCTGGTCGTGGCGGGGCTGAGCGCGCTGCGCGTCTATCTGTTGGCGATCTTCGAACGCCGCATCTTTGCGCGGGTGGTCGCGGAAATCACCGTGCGCGCGGTGCATGCGCAGAACCCCTTCTTCGTCGATGAAAGCCGGGGCAGCCTGTTCAATCGCTATTTCGACATGGTGATCGTCCAGAAATCGGTGCCCAGCCTGGTGATCGGCGCCTTCACCATCGTGCTGCAGGGGGCGGTGGGACTGGTGGTGACCAGCTTCTACCATCCCTTCTTCCTGGCCTTTAACCTGGTGCTGGTAACGGTGTGTCTGATGATCTGGCTGGCCTGGCGGCATGGCGCGATCACCGGTGCGGTGGGCGTCAGCCATGCCAAGCATAATGCCGCGCACTGGCTGGAAAGCGTCGGCGGTTCGAACGGTTTCTACAAATCGGCCCGGCACCTGAATTTCGCGATGGACCGGTCCGAGACGGTCATTGCCGACTATATCGCCGCGCATCGCCGTTATTTCCGCTACAGTTTCGCGCAGACGCTGGGTTATTTTCTGGTCTATGCCTTCGCGGCGGCTGCCTTGCTCGCGCTCGGCGGTAATCTGATCCTGGCCGGCCAGCTTTCGATCGGGCAGCTGGTCGCGGCGGAACTGATCCTGTCCGGCGTCTTCTACGGCATCTACCAGCTCGGTTCCTATCTCGACACCTTCTATGATCTGGTCGCGAGCAGCGAGGAATTGTCGCAAATCCTGGCCATCCCGCAGGAGCGGCTGGGCCAGCGCGGGGAAGCTCCACGCGACGGATCGGTGCGCTTCCGCGATGTCGAGATCGACAAGGCCCAGATCAATTTCGAGATTGCGAGCGGCGAACAGGCGGTGATCCTGGCCGAACCGGGCATGGAGAGCGCCCTGGCGCTGCTGCTCAAGCGCCACGCCGCGCCCGACAGCGGCATCGTCCTGATCGGCGGCAGCGAACTGGGCAGTTTCGACATGTATCTGCTGCGATCGGCGGTGATGGTGCTCAATCGTCCGACCATCATCGATGTCACCCTGCGCGAATATCTGTCGTTCGCCGAAGGCCGCGACATGGATGGGGCGCGGATCATGAACGCGCTGGAACGGGTGGGCCTGGGCGCGCGGCTCGCCAGGCTGCCGCACGGGCTCGATACCCAGCTCGCCAGTTCCGGCTCGCCGCTGTCGATCGTCGAAGTGATGCAGCTCAAGCTTGCCAATGCCCTGCTCAGCCGTCCGCGCGTGCTGCTATTGTCGCAACTCTACGACATGATGCCGATTGCCAGCCTCAAGGCGACATTGGCCGAACTGCGGGCCGCGGGCACGACCGTGCTGCTGAGCAGCGGTCGCCCCGAAGCGCTCGACCTTGACGCCTGGTATTGGGTCGGCGCGCGCGCGCAGCAACGGTTCACCGACAAGGATGAATTTGCCCGCTTCGTCGCAGCGCGGGAGGCGCAGCCATGACGCTCGATCGCGCCCAGGCCGAACATTTTCCATCGCTCGCCCAGTTGCGGCCGCCCCGACTGGTGACGACCGTCGCCTGGCTCATCCTGCTGGGCGTCCTGCTCGTGCTGGCGATCCTGTTCGTGCCCTGGCAGCAGACGGCGCAGGGCGGTGGCCAGGTCACGACGCTGAGTGCGCAGGACCGCGCCCGTGACGTATCCTCGCTGGTGAGCGGCCGCGTCGCCGAATTTTACGTCAGGGACGGCGATCATGTCCGGGCTGGCGATCCGATCGTCCGCGTGGTCGATGTCGATCCGGATTTCCTCGCCCGGCTGGCCGGGGAGAAGGCGCAGGTCGAGGCACAGATCGCGGCGGTCCAGCAGGCGCGGGCGACCGCGATGATCGACGTCAATCGCACCAGCCAGCTCTATGCCGAAGGGCTGGCTGCCCGCCGCGACTATGAGCAGACCCAGATCAAAGTTGCCGACGTGGACGCGAAGCTCGCCGAAGCGCGCGCGAAGCTCAAGCAGATCGAGATCAAGCTTGCGCAAAGTTCGGCGCAGATCGTCTCGGCGCCGCGCGAAGGCCGGGTGCAGGATCTGAACGCCGCAGCGGGTGGCGCGCTGATCTCGTCGGGCACGGTGCTGGCGACGATCGCGCCCGAGAATATCACCCGCGCGGTCGAGCTGTATGTCGATGGGCGCGACGTGCCCCTGGTCGAGCCGGGGCGCTCCGTGCGGCTCGAATTTGAGGGCTTCCCGGCCTTCCAGTTCAGCGGCTGGCCGGCTTTTGCTGTTGGCATCTATGACGGCCAGGTGCGGTCGGTCGATCCCACGCCGCGCACCGACGGGTTGTTCCGCATCTTGGTGGAACAGGCGCCGGGCAAGACCGCCTGGCCGGAGCGACGCTTCGTCCGTCAGGGCAGCAAGGTGCTGGGCTGGGTGCAGGGTGACACGGTGCCGGTCTGGTATGAATTGTGGCGCCAGCTCAACGATTTCCCGCTCAACTTTGGCCAGGATCAGGTGGCCGGCAAGGGCGAGGCGAAAGCGCCCAAGGACGACAAGAGTTCGATCGAGAAGAAGAAGTGACGATGTGGCGCGCCATGGCGCTTCCCATCCTGGTCGCGGCCATGGGCGCGGGCACCCTGCCGTGCGCGGCTGGTGAGGCCCTCTCGGTCGATGCGACGCCCGCGCCGACCGCAGGGCAGCCCTCGACGCCGCTGACGCTGGACGAGGTGCTGCAATCCTCGGCCCGCTCGGCGCCCGATATCATTGCTGCCCTGGCGCGCGCGCGTCAGGCCGAAGGGCGCGCGATCAGCGCACAGGGCGCCTTCGACACGGTGTTTTCCGTGGATGCCCGCAGCCGGGTCGAGGGCTATTATGACGGCACGCTGATCGACAGCAAGGTCGAACGCCCGCTGACCGGCAATGGCGGCTATGTCTATGGCCAATATCGCAATTCGCGCGGGGATTTCCCGGTCTATGAGGACAAGGCCTATACCAATCGCGCGGGCGAGTTGAAGATCGGGGCACTCTATGCCCTGATGCGCGATCGCCTGATCGACGCGCGACGGTCGGCCTCGCAAATCGCCGGCAACGATATCGACATCGCGCGCTTTGAGACGCGTGCGACCGCCATTGGTGTGCAGGCGCGCGCCATAGCCGCCTATCAGAAATGGGTAGCGAGCGGCCTCAAGCTCAAGGCCTATCAGGCGCTCTATGATCTGGCGGAAAGCCGTAGCCAGGGCATTGCGCGTCAGGTGCAACTGGGCGCCAAGTCCGCGATATTGCTGACCGAAAACGAAGCCAACATGGTCAAGCGCGAAGCGCTGGTAGTGCAGGCGCGCCAGGAGTTCATGGCGGCGGCCAACAGCTTCTCGCTCTATTATCGCGATGCGGACGGATTGCCGATCCTCGTCGATGCCGCGCGCCTGCCCGCGTCTGCCGCCGCGTTCGACGGCCTGCGGATCAACCCGCTGTTCGCAATAGAGGATCGCCCCGACTTCGGCATCCTGCTGGAGGAAATCGACAACGCCTCGGTCAAGCTGGCGCTGGCCGAGAACGACACCCGCCCCAAACTGGATTTCGAGGGGCAGGTCGCCAAGGATGTCGGTGCCCAGGGGCTGGGAGGCTATAGCCGCACGCCGCTGGAAGTGATCGTCGGCGTCACCTTCAAGGTGCCGCTGCAGAACCGCAAGGCGAGGGGCAAGGTCGCCGAGAGCCAGGCGAAGATCGACGAACTCACCGTCAAGCAGCGCTATCTGGCGGAGAAAATCCGCACCGAAGTGGCCGGCATCGGCATCGAGGTCGATGCCGCGCGCGTGCTGGTGGATACGACCCGGCGGCAGCGCGACCTGGCCGAACGACTGGCCCAGGCGGAGCGGCGCCGCTTCGATCTGGGATCGAGCGACTTCTTCCTGGTCAATAGTCGTGAGGAAGCGGCCACCGATGCCGCGGTCAAGCTGATCGAGGCGCAGGCACGCATCGCCGCGGCCCAGGCCGAAATGGCGGCAGCAACCGCCGATGACCGGGCGCTGGGACTGGATCGCAGCTAGGCGGCATATCGCTGCGACCTGGGCGTCAGGTCGCCGGTCGGTCGGGAAAACGGGCCTTGATCGCCGCATAGGCGGCTCTCGCCTTCATCAGGGCGTCGAACTGGACATGGTGCCAGGGCGAGCCGATCGCGACGGCACCATCGACAATCTTCCGGTTGCTGCCCCATAGTCGATGGCAGTGCCCGGCGCCGCGTGGGACGCAGCTGTCGAAGGACATGCCGGGGCGGACCTCGATGTGATCCCTGATGTCGCGCATCAGAAGCTGGCCCGGCGCATAAGCGCGATAATCCTCGTCGAACGCCATCTTGAAGCCATGGCCCCAGATGGCGGCTTCAAACCAGCTCGACATGGCGATCGCGCGGCCCCCGACCGACAGGGTGGCGAGGCGGGCGCTGCCGTTCGCATGACCGCGCTCAATCACTTCGCAAAACAGGGCCTGGGTCGCGCTGTCGCTTGCCAATGCGCTGCCGCTACGGCCTTTCCAGCCCGATGCCTCAAGGTCCAGAAACGCGTCGATCCAGGCTGTGCATGGCGCGTCCGGCGCCAGAATGTCGATCGTGACCGGGCCATGTTCCTGTTCCAGCCGCTTCGACAGGCTGCGCAGTCGGCTCCGCATTTTCGCGTCGCCGCGGCCTTCCCCTTCCTTGCCGGCGCGATAGGCTGGACGATCATGGCAATGGATGGTGTGGAATGCTCGCCTTTCCCGTTCGCAGCGGTCGAACAGGGCGATACTGATGGGATCGTCGGCATCCAGTCCGGAGACATGCAGCATGATCTCCCCGCCTGTGCGCTGGTCCAGGAAGGCGAACAGGCTCTTCCAGAACAGATCAGCGGACTGCGCGATGACCAGCGGCGTGCCCAGGAACTGGTTGGTCGCCGACCAGTTGCGCCAGATGCGAACGGGCCACCGGCCGAAGCGTGGTGCAGCGATCAGCGGCATGACGCCCAGCCATGGTCCATTGATGGGGGCGACGACGGCCAGAAACACGTCAGCGCCATCAGGCGCGTGGCTCAGGGCGGCGTCCATGAACCAGTCCTGCGCGAAGACATTGGCGGCCCCGGCCAGTGCCGACAGGGCCGCCCACTGCGCGCGATCATCGGCCGTCAGATCGGCATGGCGCAGGATGCGGACGGCGGGTTGGTCGGCATCCGACAGCGGCCAGGCATGGCTTGAGTCCGGTTGGAAGCTGCCGGAGGCGGGAAGGTGGCTCATAACAGACCGGCCTTGCGCGCCACGCGGCAACCGATCGAGCGCCATTTGGCGGCCTTGGGCCATATCGGCACGTCGCCGGTGGGCAGGCCCCATCGCCGCAGCAGCGGATTGATCTGCATGGCATCGCCCAGCGCCTGGCTCCACTGGCTCTGCCAGGTGATCGACAGCGAAATGGATGGCTTCGCGCCCGCCCTGACCCAATGGGGCGAGGCATAGGGGATGAACAGGCCGTCGCCCGGCTGCATGGGGTGGATGTCGGCATCCGCCTCATAGGCGTCGTTCCAGGGCAGCATATTGTCGCCACCACCATAATAGGCTTCGTGCCGGTCGATCGGCAGCCATGGCGCCATCGGGCGATAGGTCGCGAACTGTTTGTCGCCCGCGATCTGGAACAGGATATTATATTCGCAATCGAAGTGAAACGGGGTGAGCGTTCCCGGCGCGGAAATGAAGATGAACCCCCGCACCGTCAGCCCCGGACCGGTCGCTGGAGAAATTGCGGGGCCGATCTGGTCCATCAGCCTGGCCAGCAACTCGCGATAGGCGGGCAGTTGCTCGACGAAGCGGAGCATGATCCAGTTGCCGCTGGTCTGGATCGAGCGAATGACGGTGGCGACATCGGCGTCGTCGGAGCGGTCCATCGCGAATTCGCCGCCATTGGGGGCGTTGCCGATCCGGCGTTCGACAAATTGCGGTGGCAGGTCGATGCTGGCTTTTGCCAGGGCTTCGAACGAGAGCAGCGGATGGTCCGTCAGGCTATGCTGCAGCATGGTCGGTGACAGCGGATAGGCGCTGGCGAAAGGACCGAGACTGGACGGCGCAACAAAGCTCATGGAGGAAGTTCTTCCGCAATGACGAGATGAATTGCCGCATACTTGTCGTGCAAGGTTGAAGATCGCGTTAAACAAGGTGCGCGTCTTCCCGTATATTTTCAGGGCATAAGAAGTTCAGTTTCTGTTTGGGCTGAGTTGAAATGGTGATGCGGAAATATCGATTTGGATGAAAAATGGTTGCGACAATGATTTCTGGTCTGTTTCCGCATTGGTGCGACGAAGAAGATCGTAATGCGGTGTTTCGGTCGGGGTTGATCTTCGATGCGCGCCATTCTCCCCTTGCGCGATTGTCGGAGGCCGCGCTGGCGGCAACCGTGCGGCATCATGAGATTGTCGGCAGCGGGGAGAGGGCTGCGCTTGATGGGACGCACGCGTCGGCGCGAGGCATTTCGCTGCGGAGAAGCCTTGAGGCTCTGGTTCAACTCAGCCGGTCGATCGCGTCGCTGTCGAGGCCGCCGGGGATGATCATGATCGGGCAGGGCATCTTGCCCGCGTCCGATCCGGTGAAGTGGGATACCAGGGCACCGGGTGGGCCACTGGCGGCGGCGCCCAGGACCAGGGCGGCGACATCGTCCATTTCCTCCAGCGTCTTGCGCACGACCGCGACGGGATCGCCCTGGCGCACGGTGATGCTGGGGCGGATGCCGGATTCGTCGGTCAGCGTGCCGGCGGCGCTGGTCACCAGCGCTTCGGCCCGTTGCAGCGCCTCATCCTCCATCGTCGCCTGGACGCCGCCCCACTGGACGAATTCGGACGGCGGGATGAGGGCCAGGATGCGGATCGTCCCGGCCGTCTTGGCGGCGCGGCGTGCGGCGAAGCGCAGCGCGGTTTCCGCTTCGGGCGATTCGTCCACGACCACCAGATATGTCCGCATTGTTCGATATCCCCGAGAAACAAAAATCGGCCTTGCCGGCCCGTCAAAACTGCCCCGACGAACCAACGAGGTGAAATGTGGGGCATTATGGGCCCTTGCGCAAGGCGTGGCCTTGACCGTTCCGGCCAAAGGGTGAAAACGGGCTCCGAAACGGCGCGTGCCAGATAATCAAGAAGAGGCCCCGAACGCATGAGCAAGACGATCCAGATGCCTGCCCTGTCTCCCACCATGGAGGAGGGCACGCTGGCCAAGTGGCTGGTCAAGGAAGGGGACAAGGTATCGTCCGGCGACCTTCTCGCCGAGATCGAGACCGACAAGGCCACCATGGAATTCGAAGCGGTCGATGAAGGCACCGTCGCCAAGATCCTGGTGTCGGAAGGCGCCGAGGGCGTGAAGGTCGGCACCGTCATCGCGATCATCGCCGAAGAGGGCGAGGATGTCGCCGCAGCGGCCGCCAGCGGTGGCGCTGCCCCCGCGCCCAAGGCTGATGCGGTTCCCGCCAAGGCCGAAGCCGCCGCCCCCGCCGCCAAGGCTGATCCGGTGCCGGCGAAGGCGGCTGCGCCTGCCGCCGCTCCGGCGGAAGGCCGCGTGAAGGCGAGCCCGCTGGCCCGTCGCCTGGCCGAAGCCAAGGGCGTCGATCTGGCTGCTGTCGCCGGTTCGGGCCCGAACGGCCGCATCGTGAAGGCCGATCTGGATGGCGCCGCTGCCGCGCCGGCCAAGGCCGCTGCGCCGGCTGCCGCTCCGGCCGCTTCTGCGCCTGCCGCTGCCCCGGCGCCGGTGGCCGCCGCCGCACAGGATTTCGGCATCCCGCACGAAGTCATCAAGCTCAACGGCATGCGCAAGACGATCGCGCGCCGCCTGACCGAGTCCAAGCAGCAGGTGCCGCACATCTACCTGACCGTGGACATTCAGCTCGACAAGCTGCTGAAGCTGCGCGGCGAGCTGAACGCCGGCCTGTCGGGCCGTGGCGTCAAGCTGTCGGTCAACGACCTGCTGATCAAGGCGCTGGGCGTCGCGCTGATGCAGGTGCCCGAGTGCAACGTGCAGTTCGCCGGTGACCAGATGCTGCAGTTCAAGCGCGCCGACATTTCGGTGGCCGTGTCGATCCCCGGTGGCCTGATCACCCCGATCGTCACCGGCGCCGACATCAAGGGCGTCGCCGCCATCTCGAACGAGATGAAGGACCTGGCCGATCGCGCCAAGGCCGGCAAGCTGCAGCCGAGCGAATATCAGGGCGGCACCGCGTCGCTGTCGAACATGGGCATGTTTGGCATCAAGCAGTTCGAAGCCGTCATCAACCCGCCGCAGGGCATGATCATGGCGATCGGCGCGGGCGAGAAGCGTCCCTTCGTGGTCGATGACAGCCTGCAGATCGCGACCGTCATGTCGGCTACCGGCAGCTTCGATCATCGCGCCATCGACGGTGCCGATGGCGCCCGTCTGATGAAGGCGTTCCGCGAACTCATCGAAAATCCGCTGGGCATGCTGGCCTGATGGCGAAGATCGACGAGCAGCCGCCGGAGCATAGCCCGGCGGTGCGCGTCATCGCCATGCCGGCCGATACCAATCCCCATGGGGATATTTTCGGCGGCTGGCTGATGAGCCTGATGGATTCGGCTGCGGGTTCGGTTGCGGCGCGCTATAGCCATGGTCGCGCGGTGACGATCGCGGTGGAGGGCATGACCTTCCACCGTCCGGTCATCGTCGGCGATGAGGTGTCGGTGTTCGCGATGCTGAAGTCGGTCGGTCGCACATCGATGAAGATCGATGTCGAGGCGTGGCGCCGTGCCCGCCACGACGACCGATCCTATCGCGTGACCCAGGCGACCTTCACCTTCGTGGCGATCGGTGAAGATCGCCAGCCCCGTTCCGTGCCGCCGCTGCCTGCTCAATAAGGGCGCGGCCTGACCAAGATATCGAATAGCGAGAGAGACCATGGCTGATACCTATGACCTGATCGTCCTCGGCTCCGGCCCGGGCGGCTATGTTGCCGCCATCCGGGCGGCGCAACTGGGCCTCAAGACCGCGATCGTGGAGCGCGAAAATCTGGGCGGCATCTGCCTCAACTGGGGCTGTATTCCGACCAAGGCGCTGCTGCGTTCGGCCGAAATCTTCCATTATATGCAGCATGCCCAGGATTATGGCCTGGTTGCCGAGAAGATCAGCGCCGACATCGAGGCGGTGGTGAAGCGTTCGCGCGGCGTCGCCAAGCAGCTCAATCAGGGCGTCACGCACCTGATGAAGAAGAACAAGATCACCGTCCACATGGGCGATGGCAAGCTGACCGGCAAGGGCAAGCTGACCGTCACCAAGGACGGCAAGAGCGAAGAACTGACCGCCAAGCATATCATCGTCGCGACCGGCGCCCGCGCTCGCGACCTGCCGCAGCTCAAGGCTGACGGCAAGCGCGTGTGGACCTATCGCCACGCCATGACCCCGCCGGAAATGCCGACCAAGCTGCTGGTCATTGGTTCGGGCGCGATCGGTATCGAGTTCGCCAGCTTCTACAATGACATGGGCGCTGACGTGACCGTGGTCGAGATGATGGACCGGATCGTGCCGGTCGAGGATGCCGATGTCTCGGCCTTCCTCGAAAAGGCGGTCAAGAAGCAGGGCATGACCATCCTGACCGGCGCCAAGATCGAGAAGATCGCCGCGACCGACAAGGCCGTGACCGCGACCATCAAGGACAAGGCCGGCAAGGACATCACCGCCGAATATAGCCATGTCATCGTGGCGATCGGCATCGTCCCCAATGTCGAGAATATCGGTCTGGAAGAGGTTGGCGTCGAGCCCGACCAGCGCTTCCACATCAAGACCGATGCCTATGGCCGCACCAATGTCGACGGCATCTGGGCGATCGGTGACGTCACCGCGCCGCCATGGCTGGCGCACAAGGCGAGCCATGAGGCCGTCACCACGGTCGAGGCGATCGCGCAGGCGCTGGGCAACAAGGATGTCCACCCGCATGCGATGGACGTGCGCAACATTCCGGGTTGCACCTATTGCCACCCGCAGATCGCGTCGGTCGGCCTGACCGAAGCCAAGGCCAAGGAAGCGGGCTACGACGTCAAGGTCGGCATGTTCCCCTTCATCGGCAATGGCAAGGCGATCGCGCTGGGCGAGGCCGAGGGCTTCACCAAGACCGTGTTCGACGCCAAGACCGGCGAACTGCTGGGCGCCCACATGATCGGCGCGGAAGTGACCGAGATGATCCAGGGCTATACTATCGGCAAGACGCTGGAGACGACCGAGGCCGAACTGATGCAGACGGTGTTCCCGCACCCAACCATCTCGGAATCGATGCATGAAAGCGTGCTCGCCGCTTATGGGCGTGCGCTCCATATCTGATCGGCAGCAGATGCTGAAAAAAGGCGCGGGGATATTCATCCTCGCGCTTTTTTGCGTGCTGGGAATCGCGCTGGCGCAGCGCCATGGTCTGCTCGACGATCTGAACATCGGCCTGATGGGCTGGGCTGGCCAAGGGCGCGAGACGGCGCTGGGCGGGCATGTGACGATGGTCATGCGGCTCGCTTCGGCGATCGGCGGTACGGCGATCCGCATCATCCTGTCGCTGGTCGTGCTGGGCGCATTGTTCTTCACCGGGCGGAGGGCGGCGGCCCTGTGGTTCGCCGGGGTGGAGATTGGCGGCACGCTGCTCAACCTGATCCTCAAGCAGATATTCGCGGCGCCCCGGCCCGACCTGCTGCCGCATCTCGACATCGTGCATAGCTATAGCTTCCCCAGCGGCCATGCGGCGGGGAACATGATGTTTTTCGGTGCGCTGGCGATGCTGGCCGGGCGGCGCTGGGCCTATGGCGCGGGCGGGGTTATGATCGCGCTGATCGGCGCCAGCCGGGTGTGGCTGGGCGTGCATTGGCCAAGTGACGTGATGGCTGGATGGGTCGAAGGGCTGGGCTGGCTTGTGCTGTGCGCGGTCTGGCTACCAGCGCGGCGAGGGCAGCAGTAAGGCCCGGCCGATGCTGCTGTGCGGCGGCATGCCGTCGGCGGTGACGAAGCCATGGACCCAGAAACTGTCCCAGGCGCTGAGCATCGCGATGATAAGCAGCGTCAGGCCGGCGCCGACGCAGAGCAGGCGGGCTCTGCGCCGCGGATTGGCCGGCATCAGCGCCAGCAGCACAAGCGGCAGCAGCGGCAGGAAATAGCGGCCCTGCGTTCCCTGGATATAATCGGCGCCGAGCGGCGTGCCGGTGAGATACATGGCGGTTTCAATCAGCAGCGCGGTGCCGAGCGCGATCGCCAGCCACCAGAGCCGCTGGCCGAGGCCGAAGCGCACGCCCGATCCGCTCAGCACGGCGCTGCCAAGCATCAGCAGGGCAAGGGGGTAAGCGAGCAGCGGCAGCAGGATCGCGTTCCAGCCGAAGCGGCCGACGATTTGCAGCGCATAGACTGGTGCCCGTTCGACGATGCTGGACGCGAGGATGCGGGCATAGCCGGCCGGATCGGCTAGGATCACGGCCAGTTGCTGCGCCAGCGGCGCGGTCAGCACGCTCTCCCCGGTCTTGCGCGAGGTGATGTGATAGAGCGCCTGGCTGCCGCCATTGGCCTTCATCCAGACAGCGAAGATGACAGCCCCCAGCAGCATCGCGCTCAGGATCAGCGCGTTGCGAAGCAGGCTGGCGCGGCTGGGCCAGCGCAGGCCGGCGGCCATCAGCGGCAGATAGACGCCCTTGGCCAGCGCCAGCAGCGGCGCGGTGACCAGCGTGGCGGCGGCGCTGGCGCGCTGCGGCCCCATGAAGCCGACGCGCAGTGCCAGAGCGAGGCCGAGAAAGCCAACGCCGTTGATGACCGCATCGGGCGAGAGCGAGCCGATCTGGTAGCAGAAGGTCGGCAGCAGCGCGGTGCCGAGCAGCGCCATCCGGCCAAATGGGATGAGGCGCAGCGCGGCGGCGAGCAGCAGCAATGCGGTCAGCGCATTGACGATGCGGCCGGCATAGAAGGCGCCGATGCGCGGCAGGCCGAGCGCGTCACCGATTGCGAGGCCGACGGCGCCGGGGGCATAGAGCGTCGGCGCATAGCTGGCGACATTGGGAAATTCGGCGAAGCGCGAGCCGGGGCGGGCGTCGTCGGCGGCCCAGGCCCGGTCGATCATCACCTTGTCATAGCGGTGGCGTCGGCCGTCCGGTTCGGTCGGGAAATCGTTGGCATGAAGATCGACCGCCGCGCGCGACAGTTCCGCGCCGATCCGGTCGCCCTGGATTTGCGTCACGACATGGCCCTGCGACAGGGCCAGCGCCTTCATATAATGCTGGTTCTCATCCGGGGCCTGAAAGGGAGGCGTCAGGATCGCGAAGAACAACGTCGCGAGGCAGATCGCAAGAAATACTATCCGTTCGAGACGCGACCATGGCGCGGCGACCGGCATGTCGGCATAAGGATGGTGCCTGAAAGAAGATCGCTCGCTGTCCATGCCCGCCGTTCGGTTGAATATTGATACGCCCTAGATATGCCCCGTTAACATTTTGCGATGGGAAAGACGAAGGCTGAATGGCAGCGAACTGGATTGTCTCGCTACACTCGCAAGGGCGAAAGGCAGGGAAAGCAACAACCATTTCGAATTTCCCTTCTCCCGTCAGCGGGAGAAGGATATGAAGCCTTGCCGGCAAAGCCGGCTAGGCGAAGTTGGATGAGGGCTGCTTACTTCAGAAACTCCTCATCCTCCCACACCTTCGGCGCGGGGCCCTTCCTCTCCCGTTAACGGGAGAGGAATTGTGTAACATCTGCTCGCTACTGAATATCACTACTATAGCGAAGGCTTTACCCTCAGGCCTCTTCTGCTTCCAGTTCCTGCTCGACCGGCGGGTGGAGCCGCAGTCGGGTGACGCGGCGGCCGTCGCTTGCCAGGATTTCCAGCTTCCAGCCGCTCTGTTCGTGCGGAATGATCTCGCCCGGTTCGGGGACGCGGCCGGCGAGCACGAAGGCGAGACCGCCCAGCGTATCGACATCTTCCTCGATCTCGCCCAGGCGCGGGTCGATTTCCTCGGCAACATCGTCCAGTTCGGCGCGGGCGTCGGCATCCCACATGCCGCCTTCCAGCGGCACCAGCATCGCTTCGGGCGCGTCGTCGTGCTCGTCCTCGACCTCGCCGACGATTTCCTCGACCAGATCCTCGAACGTCAGCAGGCCTTCGGTGCCCGAATATTCGTCCAGCACGATGGCGAGATGGGTGCGCTTGGCGCGCATTTCGGCGAGCAGGTCGAGCGCGCCCATGCTTTCGGGCACATAAAGTGGCTGGCGGATCAGCGGCGCCAGCGTATCGGGCACCGGCGCCTTGCCGGCGAGGATGGCGAAAGCATCGCGGATATGGACCATGCCGACGATCGTATCGAGCGTCTCGCGATAGACCGGGATGCGGCTGTGGCCGGCCTCGGCGAACAGTTCTGCCAGTTCAGCAAAGCTCGCCTTTTCCTCGATCGCGACGATGTCGGCGCGGGGCAGGGCGACGTCGTCGACCGTATGTTCGGAAAAATGCAGCAGGTTGCGGACCATCTGCCGCTCGATCGCGGACAGATCGCCCTTGGCAGGCGGGGCCGCGCCCTCTTCCTGCTCTTCCTCATCATATTCGTCGAGCGCCTCTTCCAGTTCCTTGCGGAGGCTGGGGGCTTCATTCTCGCCGAACAGGAGCGACTTCAGGCCGCTCCATAAACCGCCCTCGTTACTACTGTCCGCTTCCTTGGAACCGGCGCTATCCTTCGGGCTGCCTTCAGCCATCTTACTTCCTATTCCCCTGTTTCAGAACATTGTCGAAGCCGGTGACAGACCGGATCCGAATAAGCATGATCAACCATTGTCCCGATCCCCATAGGGATCGGCCAGGCCAAGGCTGAGGAGCGCGCGGATTTCCAGCGCTTCCATCGCCTCGGCTTCATTGTCGTCCATATGGTCATATCCAAGCAAATGAAAAGTCCCGTGGACGATCAGATGCGTGGCATGGTCGGCGACCGATATGCCCTTTTCCGCGGCTTCGGCGGCGCAGACCCCCTCGGCCAACACGATATCGCCCAGCAGAACCTCGCCATCGTCGGTATTGGCCGTCACTTCCAGCAGGTCTTCCTGCACCATCGGGAAGGACAGGACGTTGGTCGGCTTGTCCTTCTCGCGATAGGCGCGGTTGAGCTGATGCACCTCATCATCGTCGGTCAGCTTGACCGCGACCTCATAGAGGGTGGAGTCGGTCGCGAAGGCGGCATAGGGACTGTGCGCAATGGCGGCCGAAACCGCCTGTTGCGCGAGAAATTCCCAGTCCGTGCCGGGCCAGCCTTCTTCATGAAGGACAGCGACTTCGATCATAATGTTGAGATCCGTTGTGAAGATTTAGGCATCCGGCCCCTCATAGGCCTGGACGATGCGGCCGACCACCGGATGGCGCACGACATCGCCAATGCCGAAGGGGACCATGGCGATACCCTCGACCCCGTCCAGCCGTGCGACCGCGTCGGCCAGGCCCGAAATGCCCGGCTGCGGCAGGTCGACCTGCTTGGGATCGCCGCAGATGACCATGCGGCTGCCTTCGCCAAAGCGGGTCAGGAACATCTTCATCTGGGCGATGGTGGTGTTCTGCGCCTCGTCCAGCACGATGAAGGCATTGGCCAGCGTCCGGCCGCGCATGAAGGCGAGCGGCGCGATCTCGATCTCGCCGCTGGCGATCCGCCGTTCGACCTGTTCGGCTGGCAGCGTGTCGTGCAGCGCGTCGTAGATCGGCCGGAGGTAGGGATCGACCTTTTCCTTCATGTCGCCCGGCAGGAAGCCGAGCTTCTCGCCTGCCTCGACGGCGGGACGGGAGAGGATCAGGCGGTCGACGCTGCCGGTGATGAGCTGGCTGACCGCCTGGGCGACCGCCAGATAGGTCTTGCCGGTGCCTGCCGGGCCAAGCGCGAAGATGATGTCGTTCCGGGTCAGCGCCTCCATATAGGCGACCTGGGTGGCGGAACGGGGGACGATCGTCTTCTTGCGGGTGCGGATCATCACCTTGGGTGGTTCGGCGACGTCATGGCGGATGATGCCATCCAGCGTCGGTTCGGCCGACATGGCGATCACGGCTTCCACTGCGCCATTGTCGATTTCCTGCCCGGCGACGATGCGGTTGTAGAGGCCGGTCATCACGTCGCGGGCGCGGGCGGCGGCTTCGGCCTCGCCCTCGATCTGCAGCTTGTTGCCACGCGCGGCGATATAGACGCCCAGGCGGTTCTCGATCGCGACCAGATTCTGGTCATATTGGCCGAACAGCGCACCCAGAAGATGCGGCTTCTCGAACGTCACTTCCAGGCGCGCGCGCTCGGCAATGTCGGTGCGGGGATGGTGCGGTTTCTTGCCCATTCAAAAGCCTCCCTGGCTCGTCATGCATCTCGTAAGGACCGGCAGGCGCCGTGGGTCGGGGAGATGGCTTCCCGGCTGTGCGGGAATGACGAGGCTTTGGTTCAAGCGGCTTTCCTCCTGCTGATTTCGCCGGCCAGGCTGTTCGGGCCGGCGCTGATGATATCGACATCGACCATGTCGCCAATGCCATATTCGGGCGCGGTGACATGGACGGATTGCAGCCAGGGCGTCTTGCCGATCAGCTGGCCGGGATAGCGGCCCTTGCGTTCGAGCAGGATGCTGGTGGTGCGGCCCACCGTGGCGCTGTTGAAATCGACCTGATGGCGGTTGATCGCGGCCTGCAGCCGGGCCAGCCGTTCGTCCATCACCGCCGCCGGGATCTGGTGATCCATGTCCGCCGCCGGGGTACCGGGGCGGGGGCTGTATTTGAAGGAATAGCATTGCGCATAACGCACTTGCTCGACGATCTTGAGAGTATCTTCGAACTCGGCGTCGCTCTCGCCGGGGAAGCCGACGATGAAATCGCCGGACAGGGCGATGTCCGGCCGCGCCGCGCGCACGCGCTCGATGATGCGCAGATAGCTGTCGACCGTGTGGCTGCGGTTCATGGCCTTGAGGATACGGTCATTGCCCGACTGCACCGGCAGGTGGAGGAAGGGCATCAGCTTGGGCTCGTCGCCATGGGCGGCGATCAGGCCGTCACTCATGTCGTTGGGGTGGCTGGTGGTGTAGCGGATGCGCTCCAGTCCGCCGAGCTTCGCCAGTTCGCGGGCCAGGCCATCCATGCCCTGCATCCGGCCCTTGTCATCCTCGCCGGTCCAGGCATTGACGTTCTGACCCAGCAGGGTGATCTCGCGCACGCCGCCATCGACCAGCGCCTTGGCCTCGTCCAGGATCGCGGTCCAGCTGCGGCTGATTTCCGCGCCGCGGGTATAGGGCACGACGCAATAGGTGCAGAATTTGTCGCAGCCTTCCATGATCGTCAGGAAGGCGGTCGGTCGGGCCTGCTTGGTGCGGCCGGGCAGCGCGGCGAACTTGGAATTGGCCGGCATGTCGGTGTCGACAGCCTCCTCGCCGCGCTGCGCCTTGCCGATGAGGTCGGGCAGGCGGTGATAGGCCTGCGGGCCGACGACGATGTCGACATTGCGGGCGCGGCGCTGGATCTCGCCACCTTCGGCTTGGGCGACGCAGCCGGCGACGGCGATCATCGGGCGCGTGCCATCCTCGCGAGTCAGGCGACCAATGTCGGAATAGACCTTGTCCACCGCCTTTTCGCGGATGTGGCAGGTGTTGAGGATGACGAGGTCTGCCTCTGCGCCATCGGCAGCAGCGGTCATGCCGCGCTCGCCCAGCATTTCGGCCATGCGTTCGCCATCATAGACGTTCATCTGGCAGCCGAAGGATTTGACCTGGAAGGTGGCCGGGCCCTTGCCGGCGGTATGTTCGGGGGCGTCGTTACGATTCATGCCGTCCAGCTATACAGGCGCTTGGCCCGAAGAGGAAGGTGGCAGGTGCGCGGCAATGCTCGCGGCGATCCGCTGGTGCGCGGTGGCCGCCAATATCTTGCGATCGGCGCAACTGGCCGGGTCGAACGGCTCCAGGAACCGGATGGTGACGGGCAGGCGGCCCTTGCGTTCCAGCAGCCGTTTGGCGTTGGCGCCGGCGGGTTCGTCACCGTGCCAGGCGATCTCCGCCGTGGCGGCGCCATAATCGATATGGACCGGCTGGATCATCACCGCGCGCGGCGGCGGCATCAGTACGGCGAGCAGCGACGGCTTGAAGGGCAGCAGGCCACTGCCATCGCTGGTTGTGCCTTCAGGGAAGAGGGCAATGGGCTGATGACCGGCAAGCGCGGCGCGCAGCGCATTGAGCTGGCCCGACAGGCTGCCCCGCTTCTCGCGCGAGACGAATAATGTATTGTTCTGGGCGGCGAGCCAGCCGATCACCGGCCAGCTGGCAATGCCGTCATGGGCGACGAAGGCGGCGCCGGTGGCGTCAGCCAGGGCGAGAATGTCGATCCAGCTGACATGATTGGCGATCAGGAACATGTCGCTGTCGACCGGGTGACCTTCCAACCGGACGCGGGCGCCGACCGAGCGGGTCGCCATCCCCAGGAAGCGGCGCGGCCAGGGGGATGGACGGCGAAGCAGGCGCCACAAGAGGTGCGGGGGCAGGCAAAGCAGCAGGCTGCCCAGCAGAGCGGCGATGCGGCCTGCCCGGCGCAGTGGCGCCAAGGCGTCAGTCCTTGCGGTCGAGGGCGACGCCGTACAGTTCCATGCGGTGGTCGACCAGGCGGAAGCCGAGCTTTTCGGCGATCTGCTTCTGCAGCAGTTCCAGTTCGGGATCGACGAATTCGATGACGTTGCCGGTTTCGACGTCGATCAGATGGTCATGATGCGATTCCGGGGCTGCTTCGTAGCGGGCGCGACCGTCGCCAAAATCGTGGCGCTCCAGAATGCCGGCTTCCTCGAACAGGCGCACGGTGCGGTACACGGTGGCGATCGAGATGCCCGGATCGATGGTGGACGCGCGCTTGTGCAGTTCCTCGACATCGGGGTGATCGGTCGCGTCGCTCAGCACCTGGGCGATGACCCGGCGCTGTTCGGTGATGCGCAGGCCCTTTTCGTGGCAAAGGGCTTCGACGTCGATCTTGCGGTTCATGCGGGGGGCTGGCTCGCTTCAAAAATGGAAAAGTCGGACATTGCCTAGCCGCTTTTGTTCCAACGGAAAAGGGGCGCATCGTCGATGCGCCCCTTTCGCAATAGGTAAATGCCGAAGTTGTGGGGCTTATTTGCTGCCACGGGTCCGGCGGCGCTTGGTGCCCAGACCAATCTTCTTGGCCAGCGAGCGGCGCTGTTCGGCATAATTGGGGGCGACCATCGGGTAATCGGCCGGCAGGCCCCACTTGGCGCGATAATCTTCGGGGGTCATCTGATAATGGGTCATCAGGTGACGCTTGAGCATCTTCAGCTTCTTACCGTCTTCCAGACAAATGATGTAATCCGGCTTGATCGATGCGCGCACCGAAACAGCCGGTTCCGGCTTGACTTCGGGGGCAGGCGCCGGGGTCGAAAGACCGGTCAGCGCGGCATGAACATTCTGGATCAGGGTTGCGACGTCGGAAACAGCAACACTGTTGTTCGAGACGTGCGCAGCGACAATGTCGGAGGTCAGAGTGACGAGCAGTTCGCTCTGTGCCGATTCGTTTTCCATTTTTCTTGTTTCCTGCAAAGGCTTCTATTGTGCGACCCGCCTGAGGAAATGGATTCAGAGCGGTATATCTTGGCTAGACCCTGTGGCCTGCCTTCGCAAGAGAAGATTGCCTTAAACAAGCATGTCGATGCGAAAACTCAAAGCGTCATGAAGCTTTCCATCATTGCCTCGATAGTAACCGGGGCGACGATGTACATATTCGAAACCAATAGTCTCATAAAGTTTGACCGCCATGTTCGATGCGCGGACTTCCAGGTTCATCGACGTGATGCCACGGCGACGCGCCAGCGTCAGGCTGTGGCCAAGCAGGGACCGGCCGATGCCACGGCCACGCCATAGCGGATCGACCGCCAGCAGCAGCAGTTCGCATTCGTCCAGCACCGAACGGACCAGGGCGAAGCCGAGCGGGGCCGCATCGACATGGGCGACGGTCAGCCAGGTGCCCGGCATGGTCATGACCCCCGACAATTGGGGCAGGGTCCAGGCCTCGCCGAACAGCGGGTCGAAGGCGCGGGTCATCACTTCCATGGCGTCGGCGAGCGCATTGCGCTCGCCCTCATCATAGGTGTCGAGCGTCAGGCCGGCGGGGATCATGAAGCGGCGCGCTCCGCGATCGTCTTGGCGTCGGCCTCGCGGCCATAGAGCGGGGAGGGGGCAAGCGGCGGCAGATCTGCGATCAGGCTGTAGCGCGCGGCTTCGGGATAGAGGGCTATCGCGGTGCCGTCGCCGCGTGCGGTGACCAGCGCCTCGGCCCCGGTGCCGTAAAATTGCGCCATGTCGAGCTGGGTCGCGAGCGTGGCGATCGGCGTGGAGGCGGGCTGGGTCGTGGCGGTGCGGCCATCGGTCTCGAACAATTGCCAGAAAAGTTCGCCATGGCCGCCGGTGATGGTGACCGCGACCGGGCCGTCCCGATGGTCGAGCGACGCCATCGCGGCGATCAGCGAAAAGGCGCTATAGCCATGGAGCGGCACCGACCAGGCGAGTGCCAAAGCGCGGGCGGCGGCGATGCCGATGCGCACGCCGGTGAAGCTGCCCGGCCCGACATCGACCGCGATCGCGTCGGCGCGCCCGCCATCGGGCAGCGCGGCGATCGCGGGCAGCAGGGCCTCGGCATGGCCGCGGCCGACGATTTCATGAAAATGGCCGATTGGCTGGCCGTCTTCCAGCAGCGCAACGGACAGCGCCTGTGTGGCGGTGTCGATGACCAATATGCGCAAATTCACTCCCCCGAAGCCGCGGTGCCGATATGGATATGGCTGCGGTTAATCGATCCGGGGCGATTTGCCAAATCTGGTCATCGCAGCGTCAGACCGCGCGGACTTCCGTCACTTCCGGCACATAATGTTTGAGCAGCTGCTCGATGCCGTTCTTGAGCGTGGCGGAGGAGGAGGGGCAGCCGGCGCAGGCGCCCTGCATGCGCAGATAAACGGTGCCCTTGTCGAAGCCGCGATAGATGATGTCGCCGCCGTCATTGGCCACGGCCGGGCGCACGCGGGTTTCGATCAGATCCTTGATCTGGTCGACGATCTCGGCATCTTCCGGGTCATCGGTGAAAGCCTCTTCTTCGGCCGGGACGCTGAAGCCTGCGGCGGTGCCGGCGGCGAACAGCGGCATGTTGGCCGAGAAATGGTCGAGCAGGATCGAGAGAATTTCCGGCTTCACGTCGCTCCACTCGGCGCCCGGCGCGATCGTCACCGAAATGAAGTCGGCGCCGAAGAAGACGCCGGTCACGTCACCCAGACCGAACAGCGCATCAGCCAGCGGCGAGGCTTCCGCCTCTTCGGGGCTGGCGAAGTCGCGGGTGCCCGCGGCGCCCATGACGGCCTGGCCGGGGAGGAATTTGACGGTCGCCGGATTGGGCGTGAGTTCGGTCTCGATCAGCATGGCCGCTATGTGGCGACGTGCGCGCCCGAGATCAAGCGGTCAAACGGAACTTCGGCGGCATCGAGCCATTTCCTTTGGTGAAGCCCCAGATAAGGAGATGGAAAGATGAGCGACGACAAGGATATTCGCGAACGTTTCTGGACAGATCTGTCGAGCAGCCCGTTCCTGATGGTGGGGTTGCAGGGCAGCCATGCGCACAGCGTGCCGATGACCGCGCAATTGGACAAGGATGCCGATCATTGCTTCTGGTTCTATACCAGTCGCGACAATCGGCTGGCGCCCGGCGGCCCGGCGATGGCGCAGTTCGCGGCGAAGGATCATTATCTGTTCGCCTGCATCAACGGCACGCTGGTGCCGGAGACCGACGAGGCGGTGATCGACCGTTATTGGTCGAAGCAGATCGAGGCCTGGTATCCGGGCGGACGACAGGATCCCAACCTGCTGATGCTACGCTTTGACCTTGGCACGGCGGAGATCTGGCGCGCCGATCTGTCGATCGGCGGGGTGTTCAAGATGATGTTCGGCGGCGATGTCCGGGCGGAGTTGCGCGACAAGCATGCCGAGGTCAGCCTCTAAAGGACTGGCATGATGTTGGGCGGCCGCGGGCGAAATCCCGTGGCCGCTTGCTTTTCGGCGGCATTTGCCCCATATGTGCGGCAGCGCAGCATGGCCCTTGGGGCCCGATAGCGATTGGCAGCGTGATCGTTCCCGGCTCTGACAGGCCCTGGGAACCGGCCAATGATAGTCTGCGCCAAGCTTGAGGCTTCCCTATTCACGCGGGTCGTTTCCTAACCCGCCTTGCGCCCTTGCTGCGTCCGCAGACAGGTTGGCGCCCGGCCGACTTGTGAGTTTCTCATGCATTTCAATGAACTTGGTCTTTCCGAGCCGATCATCAAGGCGCTGACCGCCAAGAAATATGCCGAGCCGACGCCGATCCAGCAAAAGGCCATTCCGGTCCTGCTGGAAGGCCGCGACCTGTGCGGCATCGCCCAGACCGGCACTGGCAAGACCGCAGCCTTCGCGCTGCCCAGCCTCGACTATTTCGCGCGCAACCCCAAGCCGACGCCGATCAAGGGCTGTCGCATGCTGGTGCTGTCGCCGACCCGCGAACTGGCCGCCCAGATCGCCCAGAGCTTCCGCGACTATGGCCGCTTCCTTCGCCTGTCGGTGGAAACCGTGTTCGGCGGCGTGCCGGTCAACAAGCAGATCCGTGCCCTGTCGGCCGGCGTCGACATCGTCGTCGCCACCCCCGGCCGCCTGCTCGACCTGATCGACCAGCGCGCCTTCACCATCAAGGACACGGAAATCTTCGTCCTCGACGAGGCCGACCAGATGATGGACATGGGCTTCATCCATCCCCTGAAGCGCATTGCCAAGCTGCTGCCGCGCGATCGCCAGAACCTGTTCTTCTCGGCCACCATGCCCAAGGAGATCGAGGCGCTGGCCGGCCAGTTCCTCAATGATCCGGTCAAGGTCAGCGTCGCGCCGCAGTCGACCACGGCCGAGCGTGTTCGCCAGCAACTGACCTTCGTCAACCAGGCGGAGAAGCAGGCGCTGTTGCATATCGTGCTGAAGACCGAGGAGATCGACCGCGCGCTGATCTTCACCCGGACCAAGCATGGCGCCGACCGCGTCGTGCGCTTCTTGGAGGGCGCGGGCATCCAGGCCTTCGCGATCCATGGCAACAAGAGCCAGGCACAGCGCACCACCGCGCTGCAGGCGTTCCGCCACGGCCATTGCAAGCTGCTGGTCGCGACCGACATTGCCGCGCGCGGCATCGACGTGTCGGGCGTGTCCCATGTCATCAACTTTGAAATCCCGAACGTGCCGGAACAATATGTTCACCGCATCGGGCGGACGGCGCGTGCCGGCGCAGACGGTATCGCCATCAGCTTCGTGGCGGATGACGAACGGCCTTATCTGAAGGCGATCGAGCGGGCGACCAAGGTGAAGCCCGAGATCGTGCCCCTGCCGGAGAATTTCCTGGAGGCCGTGCGCAACCTTCCCAAGCCCGCGCCGCAGCGCAAGGGTCCGAGCCAGAGCCCGGCCCAGCAGGCCAAGCGTGCCGAAGGCCAGCGTCGTTATCAGGAAGGGCAGAAGGCCCAGCGCGGCGCGCCAGACAAGGCTCGCCGGGGTGAAGGGGGCCATCGTGGCGAGGGCGCGCATCGTGGCGAAGGCGATGGTGCCGGCGCCAAGAAGAATTTCCGTCGTCGTCGTGGTGGCGGCGGTGGCGCCGTCGGCACGCACAAGGGCGCGGTCCAGCGCACCGGCGCACCGCGCGGCTAATGGCTAAGGCGTTCCGGGCGCCCCCATGGGGCGTCCGGGACCAACCGGTCTGGCGCGCTCCATTTTTGCGCGCGCGCCATATTTTCATTGTCGCATCGTGTGGGGCGCAAGAGCGGTTCCCCCTTTCGCGCGTGATGCTCTGATGCCGCGGCGTGACCATCTTTGTCAGTGGTCATTCAGGAAAATGCCGTTAGGCTCACCTGCCTATGCGTTTGACCTCTCGCCGTTCGGCCGCTTCGCTCACCATTCTTGCCCTGCTTCTGTCGGGCTCTCCCCTGCCGCTGGCGGCTAGGACCGATCCTTCGGTTGCCGGGGCAAAGGCTGCGCCAGGCGGCAGCCAGGCGGATATCCGCCCCTGGCTCTACGAAAATAGTGACGTGCCGATCGACACGGCGTGGCGGTTTGGCACGCTGTCCAACGGGCTGCGCTATGCCATCCGCCGCAACGGCGTGCCGCCGGGGCAGGTGTCGATCCGCCTGCGCATCGACGCCGGATCGCTGATGGAGCGTCCCGATGAACAGGGCTATGCCCATTTCATGGAACATCTGTCGATGCGCGGGTCGCGCCATGTGCCCGATGGCGAGTCGAAGCGCATCTGGCAGCGGCTGGGCGTGACCTTCGGCAGCGACAGCAATGCCGCAACCACGCCGACCGGCACTACCTATGCGCTCGACCTGCCCCAGGCCAATCAGGCGAGCCTTGGCGAAAGCCTGAAAATCCTGGCCGGCATGATGACCGATCCCAATATTGTCGACAGCGCGGTCGATGCCGAGCGGGCGGTGGTGTTGGCCGAACGGCGCGAGAGCGACGGGCCGCAGATGCGCATTTCCGACGCCAGTCGCCAGCATTTCTTTGCCGGCCAGGCCTTGGCTGACCATGCGCCGATCGGCACGGTCGCAACGCTCAACGCGGTGACCGCGGCCAAGGCCGAAGCCTTCCACCAGCGCTGGTATCGCCCGGAAAACACGGTGATCGCGATTGCCGGCGATATCGACCCGGCGCTGGCCGAACAGTTGCTCAAGGATAATTTTGCCAGCTGGCAGGATAGCGGCAAGGGCGCCGAGCAGCCCGATTTCGGCGAGCCGGACCCCAAGGCGCCGGCCACCCGCGTCGTGGTGGAGCCGGGCTCGCCGACGGGCCTCACCATGGCCTGGCTGCGTCCGTGGAAGCCGCATGCCGACACGATCGTCTATAATCAGGACAAGCTGACCGACATGCTGGCGCTGCAGATCGTCAGCCGACGGCTGGAGCAGGCGGCACGGGCCGGGGGCAGCTTCCTGGCGGCGGGTGTCGACCAGCAGGATATCAGCCGGTCGGCCGACGGCACCTTCATCACCATCACGCCCACCGGCGAGAATTGGGAGAAGGCGCTGGCCGATGTGCGCGCGATCATCGAGGATGCGAAGGCCGCGCCGCCGACCCAGCAGGAAATCGACCGCGAATATGCGCAGCTCGACACGGCGCTGGCGATCCAGGTCGAAAATGCCGACACGGAGGCCGGGGCGAAGCAGGCGAGCGATCTGGTGAGCGCGGTGGACATTCGCGAAACCACGGTCAGCCCGCAGGCCGCGCTCGACATCTTCCGCTCCGGCAAGCCGGCGATGACGCCGCAGAAGATACTGGATTGCACCCGCCGCCTCTTTTCCGCCGGGGTGTTCCGGGCGATGCTGATCACCGGCAAGGTCGAGGCGGGGCAGGACCAGAAGCTGGCCGCTGCGCTCGCCGCGCCGGTCAAGGCGGCGACCAATGCCCGCCTGGCCGACAAGGCGGTGACGATGGACGACCTGCCCAAATTCGGTGCGCCCGCGACCGTCGTGTCGCGCACGCCGGTCGGGTTGCAGGGGATGGAGAGCATCACCTTCTCCAACGGCGTCAAGCTGACGCTGTTCGCCAATGATGCGGAGACCGAGAAGGTGCGGATCAACGTCCGCTTCGGTCATGGGCAGCAGGCCTTTTCACCCACCAAGCCGGTGGCAAGCTGGGCTGGCGATTATGCGCTGGTGGCGAGCGGCATCGGCAAGCTGGGCCAGCGGGAACTGGATGACCTGACCAATGGTCGGCGCATGGGCATGCAGTTTTCGACCGATGATGATGCGTTCGAATTGCAGGCGGTGACGCGCCCGGCCGATTACAAGGACCAGTTGCGCCTGTTCGCCGCCAAACTGTATCAGCCCGGCTGGGATCCGGCACCGATCGCGCGGGTGAAGACCGGCGCCTCGGTCGCTTATGACGCGATGTCGCGCGCGCCCGATGGCGTGCTGGGGCGCGACCTCAACTGGCTGCTGCATGACAAGGATGTGCGGTTCCGCACCCCGTCCAAGGCGGAAATCAACGCGCTGACGCCCGAAAGCTTCCGCCAGACCTGGGAGCCGATCCTGGCTTCGGGACCGATCGAGATCCAGATTTTCGGTCAGGTGAAGGCCGAAGAAGCGATCCAGGCCGTGGCGGCGACCTTTGGCGCGATGCCGGCCCGCCCGGACGTGCCGGTGCCGGCCGCGAACAAGGTGCAGCGTTTCCCCGCCCATGTCGAACAGCCGGTCATCCTGCGCCATGATGGCGACAAGGAACAGGCGGCCGCCGTCATGGCCTGGCCGACGTCGGGCGGCTTTGCGCTGACCAAGGAGGCGCGCCAGCTCGAAATCCTGACCCAGATTTTCAATGACCGGCTGTTCGACAAGCTGCGCTCGACCGAGGGCGCTGCCTATTCGCCCAGCGTGCAGAATAGCTGGCCCTTCTCCTATGACAGTGGCGGCTATATCTTGGTGACCAGCCAGGTGCGGCCTGACCGGGTCAATTATTTCTACAGCGTCGTGAAGGAAACGGCGGCCGATCTGGCGAAGACGCCGATCAGCGCCGACGAACTGCAACGGGCGGTGGCGCCGATGCGGCAGTTGCTGATGCGCGCCAGCACCGGCAATGCCTTCTGGATGGGGCAGATGGAGGGATCGACCCATGATCCCCGCTATGTGCAGGCGATGCAGACCATGAGCCAGGATCTGCTCAACGTCACGCCGGCCGACATCCAGGCGCTGGCCACCAAATATCTGGTGCCGGGCAAGAGCTGGTCGGCAGTGGTGCTGCCACAGGGCGTCGCCGCCAAATAGGCGGTAGGATCAGGCGGAGGCTGCTTGCGCGTCCTCCGCCTGCAGCAATTGCTCGTAGAGCCGCGCATATTCCAGATGCATGTTGCGGAGCGCCGGTGTGGCCGATCGCGCCGCCAACTGGCGATTGCGGTCGCGTCGCTGCTCGAAATAGGCGCGGCCGAAATTCGCTTCCAGATCCATGAAATACCTCCCTCGATTGATCCTCCAATGGCCGGGGCGCCAACAGGTTGCGGGCAGGGCAGGGGCTTGCGGTGGACGGGGGTGAAACAGGGGCGGGCGGCGCGATGCCGCCATCCATCTTTGCCCTTGATGCCGGCTGGCCTTGGTCGCTAGGTCAGGGGCTTGGGGCAATGATGATCCGGCCATGCACGGCCCGGACATCGATCGCCCAGGGGGATTTACATCGCATGTTGAAGACTGTCCGGGCATCGGCCATGGCCGCCACCATCCTGTTGTCGCTGGCTGCCGCGCCGGCGCTTGCCGAGCAGGTGGTCGTCACCGCGGACCATATGGTCGATGTGCTGGCCGGCAAGACGGTTGATCATCCGGCTATCTTCATCACCGATGGTCGTATCACCGGCATTGCCGACGCGCGCACCGTGCGCTGGGGCAGTGACGTCCGCCATATCGACCTGTCGGGCAAGACCATCCTGCCGGGCCTGATCGACATGCACGTCCATTTGACCAGCCTCGCGGAAGTGGGCGGCTATCAGGGGCTGCGCTACACCGACAGTTTCTGGACGGCGGTGGGCGTCAAGAATGCGCGCATCACGCTGAAGGCGGGCTTTACCACGGTGCGCAATGTCGGGTCGGCCGATTTCGCCGATGTGGGCCTCAAGCAGGCGATCGAGGAAGGGCAGATTGTCGGGCCGCGGATCATCCCGGCCGGCTATGCGATTGGCGCAACTGGCGGCCATTGCGATGGCGGCGGCCTGCCGCCATCGATGGATCGCAAGGAGCCTTCGGTGGTCGACAGCCCGCAGGAAGGCCGCGCCAAGGTGCGCTGGCTGCACAAATATGGCGCGCGCGTCATCAAGATTTGCGCGACCGGCGGCGTCTTCTCGCTGGGCGATGCGGTTGGCGCGCAGCAACTGAGCTTTGACGAGATGAAGGCGATCGCCGACGAGGCGCATATGCTGGGCCTCAAGGTCGCGGCGCACGCCCATGGCAATGACGGTATCCGCACCGCGATCGAGGCGGGGATCGACACGATCGAACATTGCAGCCTGGCCGATGACGAGACGATCAAGCTGGCGGCCAGCAAGAAGACCTGGTTCGACATGGATATCTATAATGACGATTATATCCTGGCGACGGGCACGGCCAATGGCACCGAACAGGAAAGCCTGGACAAGGAGAAACTGATCGGGCGTCTCCAACGCGAAACCTTCCGCAAGGCGGTGAAGGCGGGCGTGCCGATGCTGTTCGGCACCGATGCCGGCGTCTATCCCCATGGCGACAATGGCAAGCAGTTCGCCAAGATGGTCGAATGGGGCATGACGCCGATGCAGGCGATCCAGGCGGCGACCGTCAGCGGCGCCAAGGCGCTGGGCTGGGAAGCCGATGTCGGCGCGATCGCCGTCGGCCGCTATGGCGACATCGTCGCGGTGCAGGGTGATCCGCTCAAGGACGTCACCTTGCTGCAGCATGTCAGCGACGTGGTGAAGGGCGGCGAACTGGTGGAGTGATCCGCCGCTGCCGGTTCACGATCGGCGTGAACCGGCTTTCGCTGCGATCAGCGCACGGCCTTCAGGCCTGCCACGATCATCTGGGCGGCGCGCCGGGCTGACGCCTCCGGGCTGAGATTGGGGCGCGACAGGCTGCGATGGCCCAGGCCGAACATGCAGGCCAGGATCATCTCCTCCGCGCCGTCCAGCGCCTCGCCCGAAAGCTCCGGGTTGGCGGCGCAGGCAAAGTCGCGAATATCGTCGCGGAAACGGCCGCACATGGTGCCGATCATCTCGCCGACCGTCGGATTGCGGAAGCTTTCGGCCAGGATGTCGAAGGACAGCGCCTCATCCTTTTCGTCAATGACGTGCAGCATCAGTTGCTCGAACGTATCGTCGATGCTCAACTCGCCACTGTCGAGTCGTTTGCGCAGGATATCAACGTCCTCCGCCCACTGATCGGCGTCTGCATGGACGATAGCCTCGATGATATCTTCCTTTCCTTTGAAAAGCCGATATATTTGCCCCACTGATACCTGTGCGGCGGAAGCGAGTTCGGCCATGGACGTCTGGTGGAAACCATGGCTGTTGAACAGGTCTCGCGCCGCTGCAAGTACACGGTCGCGACTGCTTTTTTCATGCTGCGCTGCAACCATTTTACCCTCGGAAAATTGTTTTTCTCTTGAATTCCCTCTGACAGCTTCTTAGGTGCGCGGCAAGCGGAATGAACGTTCATTCCGGTCCTGCGATATTTATCGGATTGGGAAAATTGATGCAAAAGGGGAACTTCTTCGGATTGCTGGCCTGTGTTTCGGCCCTTGCGCTGAGCGCTTGCGGTCAGGAAGCGCCGCCCGCACCGCCGCCGCCGAGCGTGGGCGTGGTGACGCTCAAGACCGAGTCGGCACCGTTGCTGAACGAACTGCCGGGCCGCATTTCGGCCTTTGAAACGGCCGAAGTCCGGCCGCAGATCAGCGGCGTGATCCGCCGCCGCCTGTTTACCGAAGGCGGCAATGTCCAGGCCGGGCAACTGCTCTACGAGATTGAGGACGCGCCCTATCGCGCGGCGCTCGCCCAGGCTCAGGGCTCGCTGGCCAATGCTCAGGCGGCGATCCGCTCGACCGGGCTGCAGGCCCAGCGCTACAAGGATCTGGTCGGCATCAATGCGGTGTCGAAGCAGGAATATGATGACGCGGCGGCCGCGGCCCAGCAGGCCCGCGCCAATGTTGCGGCGCAGCAGGGCGCGGTGCAGGCAGCGCAGGTGAACCAGAATTTCACCCGCATCCGCGCGCCGATTTCGGGCCGCATCGGCCGTTCGCTGCTGACGCCGGGCGCACTGGTCCAGACCGGCCAGGCCGATCCGCTGACCACCATCCAGCGCACCGACCGCGTTTATGTCGACGTGACCCAGTCGGCGGCGCAGATCATCGACCTCAAGCAGGCGATGAAGGCCGGTGGCATCAGCGAGGCGCAGGGCGCCCGCATCCAGTTGGTTCTGCCCAATGGCAGCGTCTATCCGGTCGAAGGCCGCTTGCAGTTTGCCGATGTGACGGTGGATTCGAACTCGGGCGCGGTCACGCTGCGCGCTATCTTCCCCAACGCCGACGGCCTGTTGTTGCCGGGCATGTATGTCCGCGCCAAACTGATCGAGGGTGAGCGCACCCAGACGATCCTGGCGCCGCAGCAGGGCATTTCGCGCGACGCGCGCGGCCGGGCGACGGCGATGGTCGTGGGCAAGGACAACAAGGTCGAAATGCGCCAGGTCACCGTCGATCGCGCGATCGGCGACAAGTGGATCGTCACCAGCGGCCTGAAGCCGGGCGACCAGCTGATCGTCGAGGGGCTAGTCAATCTGCGCCCCGGTACGGTGGTGAAGCCCGGCGCGCCGCAGCAGGTGACGGCGCCTGAAGGTGGCGCTGCCGCCCAGGGCGGCGCGAAGCCGGCCGCTGCACAAGGCGCGTCGAACGCGGGCGAGGCGCACTAAGCCATGGCCCGCTATTTTATCGACAGGCCCATCTTCGCATGGGTCATCGCCATCGTCATCATGCTGGCGGGCCTGCTCGCGATCCGGTCGCTGCCGGTCGCGCAGTTCCCGGAAATCGCCCCGCCGGCGGTGACGATCCAGACCACCTATCCCGGCGCCAACGCCCAGACGCTGGAAAGCACGACGACGCAGATCATCGAGCAACAGCTCAAGGGCATCGACAATCTGCGCTATTTCTCGTCCACCAGCGACGGTTCGGGCAATCTCAACATCACCCTGACCTTCGAGCAGGGCACCGATCCTGACATTGCGCAGGTGCAGGTGCAGAACAAGCTGTCGCAGGCGACCCCCCTGTTGCCGCAGGAAGTGCAGCAGCAGGGCCTGCGCGTGGGCAAGTCCACGTCCAGCTTCCTGCTCATCATGGCGGCCTATTCGGACGATGGCATCCATGACCAGGAAGACGCGGCGGACTTCATCGCGTCCAGCCTCCAGGATCCGCTGAGCCGCGTCACCGGCGTCGGCGATACCCAGCTGTTCGGTTCGCAATATGCGATGCGCATCTGGCTCGACCCCTACAAGATGGCCAATCTGGGCGTGACCACCGGCGACGTGAAGTCGGCGATCACCGCGCAGAATGCCCAGGTGTCGGCCGGCCAGATCGGTGGTTCGCCTTCGCCCAAGGGCCAGGCGCTCAACGCCACCGTTACCGCCCAGTCGCGCCTGCGCACGCCGGAGGAATTCCAGAATATCCGCCTGCGCAGCAACAGCGACGGTTCGGTCGTGCTGATGAAGGATGTCGCCAAGGTCGAGCTGGGCGCGGAAACCTATGGTTTCGGCGTGAAGTTCAACGGCCATCCGGCATCGGGCTTCGGCATCAAGCTGGCACCTGGCGCCAACGCGCTCGACACGGTGGAAGCGGTCAAGGCGCGCGTCGACCAGTTGTCGAAGAATTTCCCCAGCTGGGTCAAATATGACTTCCCGGTCGACAACTCGACCTTCGTCAAGCTGTCGGTGGAGCAGGTGGTCCATACCCTGTTCGAAGCCGTGCTGCTGGTGTTCGTCGTCATGTTCCTGTTCCTGCAGAACTGGCGTGCGACGCTGATCCCGACGATTGCGGTGCCGGTGGTGCTGCTGGGCGCGCTGGCGATCCTCAGCGCAGCCGGCTTCACCATCAACACCCTGACCCTGTTCGGCATGGTGCTGGCGATCGGCCTGCTGGTCGACGACGCGATCGTCGTCGTCGAGAATGTCGAACGTCTGATCCAGGATGAAGGGCTGAGCCCCAAGGAAGCGGCCAAGAAGTCGATGGACGAGATCAGCGGCGCGCTGATCGGCATCGGCCTGGTGCTGTCAGCGGTGTTCCTGCCCATGGCCTTCTTCGGCGGCTCGACCGGCGTCATCTTCCGCCAGTTCTCGATCACCATCGTGTCGTCGATGATCCTGTCGGTGCTGGTCGCGTTGATCCTGACCCCGGCGCTCTGCGCCACCATCCTCAAGCCTGCCTCGCACGGGCATAGCTGGAACGGGCCGATCGGTTCGATCCTCGGCCGCTTCTTTGACTGGTTCAACCGCACCTTCGACAAGGGCGTGGTGCGCTATGGCAAGGGCGTCGAGAAGGTCGAGCGCAGCTGGGTCCGGACCATGCTGGTCTATGGCCTGGTGGTGGTCGGCATGGCCTTCATCTTCCTGCGCCTGCCCAGCGGCTTCCTGCCGGACGAGGACCAGGGCATCATCATCAACCAGGTGTCGCTGCCCGCGGGCACGACGCTGGAAGAGACCGAGCGTGCGCTGGCACGGATGCGCGATCATTATCTGGTCGACGAGAAGAAGAATGTCTCGGCCGTGTTCACGGTCGCCGGCTTCGGCTTTGTGGGCCAGGGCCAGAATGTCGGCATCGTCTTTGCCCGCATGAAGGACTGGCATGAACGGTCGGGTGCGGACAATCGCGTGCCCGCGATCGCCCTGCGCGCCAATATGGCGTTCCAGAAGATCTCGTCGGGCATGGCCTTCGCCTTCGTGCCGCCGGCCGTGCAGGAACTGGGCAATGCGTCCGGTTTCGACTTCCAGCTGCTCGATCAGGCCAATCTTGGTCATGAGAAGCTGCTGGAAGCCCGCAACCAGTTGCTGGGCATGGCGATGGGCGACAAGCGCCTGGCGCAGGTCCGTCCCAATGGTCTGGAAGATACGCCGCAGCTGAAGCTGAATGTCGATCAGGCCGCAGCCGGTGCGCTCGGCATCGCCCAGTCGGACGTCAATGACACGATCAGCACCAATCTGGGCGGATCCTATGTCAACGACTTCATCGACCGCGACCGCGTGAAGCGCGTCTATGTCCAGGCCGATGCACCGTTCCGCACCTCGGCCGACGCGATCAATGCCTATCATGTGCGTGGCAGCACGGGCGTGATGGCGCCGCTCTCCGCCTTCTCCACCACGGAATGGGTCCAGGGCCCGGCCCGTCTGGAGCGCTATAATGGCGTGCCGTCGATGAACATCCAGGGCGCTCCGGCACCCGGCGTGTCGAGCGGCACCGCGATGCAGGCGATGGAAGAGTTCGCGGCCAAGCTGCCGGCCGGTATCGGCTATGCCTGGAACGGCATTTCCTATGAGGAACAGACCTCCGGTGGACAGGCGCCCTATGTCTATGCGCTCTCGATGCTGATCGTTTTCCTCTGCCTGGCTGCGCTCTATGAAAGCTGGTCGGTGCCGATCGCGGTGATGCTGGTCGTGCCGCTGGGCGTGCTCGGCGCGGTGATTGCGGCGACGCTGGCGGGCCTCAACAACGACATCTATCTGCAGGTGGGTCTGATCACGACCATCGGCGTGTCGGCGAAGAACGCGATCCTGATCGTGGAATTTGCCGAAGAGAAGATGCGCGAAGGGCTGCCGCCCGCCAAGGCGGCGCTGGAAGCGGGCAAGCTGCGTCTGCGGCCGATCCTGATGACCAGTTTCGCCTTCATCTTCGGCGTGCTGCCGCTGGCCGTGTCCAAGGGCGCGGGTGCGGGTGGCCAGAACGCCATCGGCTGGGCCGTGGTCGGCGGCATGCTGTCCGCCACCGTCCTCGCCATCTTCTTCGTGCCGGTCTTCTTCACCGTGGTGAAGCGGTTGTTCCGCGAACATCATGAAGGGGAAGAACAGCGTAACGCCGACGGCGAAACGCCGAACGCACCGCAGGAGGCATAAGAATGTTGCGTAATATCAAAGCAATGTCGGTCGCCTCTCTGGCGCTGACGCTGGCCGCCTGTGACATGGCGCCCAAATATGCCCGCCCCGAACTGCCGGTGCCGCAGGCCAGCCCCCAGGGGCCGGCCTATGCGGCCACGGCGGACGGCGGCGCGGCGATCGTGCCGGCCGATACCGCCTGGCGCGATTTCTTCACCGACCCGCGTCTGGTGCGGGTGATCGAGACGAGCCTCGCCAACAATCGCGACCTGCGCATTGCGGTCGCCAATGTCGAACAGGCACGGGCGCAATATAAGGTGCAGCGGGCCGATCTGCTGCCGACCGTCGGGGCCACCGGCACCGCGACCTATTCGGAACAGCCGCTGGTCCAGTTCGGCCAGAGCCAGCGCCTCAACACCGACGTCTATCAGGCGCAGGTTGGCATCTCGTCCTGGGAAATCGACCTATTCGGTCGGGTGCGCAACCTGACCAAGGCGGCGCAGGAGCAATATTTCGCCTCGGTCGAAAACCGCAATGCGGCCCAGACCGCACTGGTGGCGGAAGTAGCGACGGCCTGGGTGAACATGGCCGCCGATCAGGAATTGCTGTCGATCGCGCGGACGCTGGCGACCGCGTTCAAGGAGACGCTGGACCTCAACAAGGCCCGCTTCGACAAGGGCATCGCGTCCGAACTGGAAGTGCGCGAGGCACAGACCAGCTATGACCAGGCGCGGGCCGCCATCGCCAGCGCCACCACGCTGGTCGCGCAGGACCAGAATGCACTGAACCTGCTGGCGGGCACGACGCTCGGCAGCGAGGATCTGCCCTCGGCCCTGCCGGAAGGCCATGTCACGCTCGACAATCTGCCGGCGGAACTGCCCTCGACCCTGCTACTGCGCCGGCCCGACATCGCGTCGGCCGAGCATCAGTTGATCGCGGCCAACGCCAATATCGGTGCGGCGCGGGCGGCCTTCTTCCCGCAGCTGCCGCTGACGGCGGCGCTGGGCACGGTCAGCCTTGGCCTGTCCGGCCTGTTCAAGTCGGGCAGCGATACCTGGTCGGTGGCGCCCAGTGCGACCCTGCCGATCTTCGACTTCGGCCGGAACAAGGGCAATCTGCGTTACGCCAGGGCGACCTATGACGCGATGCTCGCCACTTATGAAAAGAGCGTGCAGACCGGCTTCCGCGAAGTCGCCGATGCGCTCGCCCGGCGTGGCACGATGACCGATCAGGTCGAGGCGCAGACCTCGCAGCGCGATGCTGCGCGCAAGGCCTATGACCTGACGCAGGCCCGCTTCCGTGCGGGTGTCGACGGCTTCCTGCCGACCCTGGTGTCGCAGCGGACCCTGTCGAGCGCGGAACAGAGCCTGGTATCGACCCGGCTGGCACGGCTCACCAACATGATCGAGCTGTATCGTGCCATGGGCGGTGGCCTGAAATGATGCGGCCTGCCGCTTGCGGACTTTGACCGCAAGCGGCAGGAAGCGGGGGCGGGGATCATCGCCTATCTCCAGCGATGACGCATGGAGGATGACGATGACCCTGGCCTGTATGACGATGCCCTCGCCGGTCGGCGACCTGACCCTGGTCGCGAGTGACGAAGGACTGATGGCGGTCCTGTGGCCCGACGATGATCTCGCCCGCGTCCGCCTGGGCGCCCGGTCCGAAGCAACCGACCATCCGGTCCTGCGCGACGCGGCTTCCCAGCTATCGGAATATTTCGCCGGCCAGCGGCGGCATTTCTCCATCCCGCTGCATTTTCAGGGCACGGATTTCCAGCACCAGGTCTGGGCTGCGCTGCTCGACATACCTTTCGGCGAGACGCGCAGCTATGCCGACATCGCCCGAGCCATCGGCCGTCCGACCGCGACCCGTGCCGTCGGCGCCGCCAATGGCCGCAACCCGATCTCGATCATCGCGCCCTGTCACCGGGTGGTCGGCAGCAACGGCGCGCTCACCGGTTTTGCCGGCGGGGTGGAAACCAAGAAATATCTGCTCGACCTGGAAGGGGCATCCGCAATGACCGGCGGGCTGCAGGCGATACTGCTGTGATTGGCCGTCTTTCATGGTCATAAAGCCCGCGGAGGGGCCGTGCGGTGTGGCCCTATTTCGTCATGCTGAAACTGGCCTTCATGAACAGGCCGAAAGTCACTTCATCTTCGCGCGAGGCGTAGCCGATCCTGAAACCGGGCAGGATCTGCGCGTCTCCCTTGGGAATGAGATAGACGGGCAGTTCCACGCCATAATCGTCGCTTAGGGCGTCATAGGTGAACTTCGGCGAGAAGGCGAGGCTAGCGTCCAGAACATCCTTTCCGATCGCCTGCCGATACTCGAAGGACAGGTTGACGGCGTCCTGACGATCGGGTGCCTGTGGTGCCGCCTTAAAGCAATCCTTGTCAGGGTCAGTCACCAATGGCTTGCAAAGTATCTTTTCATCTGCCGCTTGATAGCTGGACTGATAGTCGATGGCGAAGCTTAGCATGCTTTTCTGCTCACCGGGATAGAAGGCGATGAAGCCGCCGATAGCCAGCTGTGGTTTCCAGCTGGAATATTTCGTCAATGTCGTCGGGTCACGATAATGGAACTGGTTGGTGCCGATCCTCGCTTCGCCACCAAATTGCCAGAATTGATTTTTGAGGCCTGACGGATCGTCCCGTGTGGTCGCGTTGTAGCGCGACAGGCTGAAGGTTAGTGCCGGCCTGTCCGAAAGCCGGTCGAGTAATTGCGGATCGACCAGATTATCTTCGCCACCCAGTGGAACGGATAGCGACAGCCCGTAGCTGGTTTGCCGAAGTTGCTGCTCATGCCATCGACGCCTGCAGCGACTATCTCTGGCGATAGCTTCCCATTGAAGCTGAGCGACGCCTTGGGCTCGCCGCCATTAATTTCTATCTCCCCGCCAAGGCCGCTGAGGAGGGAATCACTTCTTCCGCTTGGCGCTGAAGTTCGTTTTTCTTGCAGATCATCAGTCTGGTTGACGGCCGTTGATACGGCGGGAGGTATATTTAGCTGAGCGAAAGCCAATGCGGGAAAGCCGGTCACGGCCGTTCCTATCAGGAACTTCCAGCCCCCTTTCATACGGAGAACTCCGCTATGACATGGTCGCCGCTTGAGGTTGAGGGAACCTTGAGGACCAATGGCCAGTCTGTGTCGGGTGACAATAGCTCGGCATTATCAATGCTCACCTTCACTGTTGCGCCACTGCCATTGGCATGTACGACCAGGCGATGCTCGCCCGGCGTCAGTGAAAGTAGTATTTCGAAATCGCGGTTGAATTTCGTGACCGGCCGGTGATCGACGAAGATCGCCCATGTCATGGTGGCTGCGTCCGGGCGGACCCGTAACAAATGTGCCATTCCAACCTCCAAAACCGTCAATGTTTCGGAGGGAGAGCCTATCGTGCGCCGTGATAATCACCATTTCAACTGGGTCGGAAATGGATCAATCAGCGCAAGCCGACCGTCAAACTGTGCCGCTTTGCAGCATAATGTCGATAAATGGTGCACCCAAGTGGATTCGAACCACTGGCCTTTGCCTTCGGAGGGCAACGCTCTATCCAGCTGAGCTATGGGTGCATGACGCTGGTCAGAAGGGGCGCTTAGCAAAGGGCTTCGAACCGCGCCAGCCACAAAATCACCTGTTCCCGAAACTTATTTCGGGGCCTTCACCATTGGCTGGAATTTGCCCAAGCCACAGCTGGCACCCGGTTGCAGGCCGGGGCCGGCGTTAAACAGCACGGTGATGATGTCGACCGAACAGAGCTGCGAGATGCTGGTGCGATAGGAAAAGCGTCGCTCGAAGCCCAGGCTGGGGCAGCTGTTGGGGAGGGTGTTGCGGTAGATTTTCTTGCCGCTCACCTCGAAATCGATGGTGCGATCGTCGCGGACGCTGCTCGATCGGATCTGGCTTATCGAGATGCAATCGACCGGATTCCCGCTGGGCACATAGGGATCCGGTTTGTCCTTGGTCTTGGCCAAAGCAGGTGTCAGGCCACAGGCCAGCAGCAGGCCGGCGGTGAGAATGGGGCGGATGGACATTGTCTCTCTCCTTCGTGCTGACAAGACGATTCGCGGAGCTGATTTCCGTACCGATCCTAGCACCGCCGTCGGGCGCGATCAGGCGGCTTTTGCGACGCTGCCGGGTTCCGGTGTCTTCGGCTTGAAGCGGCACAGGTCCGACACGATGCAGCGCCAGCATTCGGGCTTGCGCGCCTTGCAGACATAGCGGCCATGCAGGATCAGCCAGTGATGCGCGTCGCGGCGGAAGGGCTGGGGCACGCGCTTTTCCAGCTTGTCCTCGACCGCCAGCACCGTCTTGCCCGGCGCTAGGCCGGTGCGATTGCCGACGCGGAAGATATGGGTATCGACCGCGAAGGTTTCCTGCCCGAAGGCGGTGTTGAGCACGACATTGGCGGTCTTGCGGCCGACGCCGGGCAGGGTGGTCAGCGCGTCGCGATCCTGCGGCACCTCACCGCCGAAATCGCGTACCAATATCTCGGACAGGGCGATGACATTCTTCGCCTTGGTGTTGAACAGGCCGATCGTCTTGATGTGCTGCTTCAGCGCATCCTCGCCCAGATCGACCATTTGCTGCGGCGTTTCGACCTCGCGGAACAGGGCGCGGGTCGCCTTGTTGACGCCGACATCGGTGGCCTGTGCCGACAGGGTGACCGCGACCAGCAATTGGTAGGCATTGCCATATTCCAGCTCCGTCACAGGGGCGGGATTGGCCTCTGCCAGGCGGCTGAAAAAGTCGAAGATCTGGCCCTTGTTCATGGCATCAGAGCCCCAATACGCCCTTCATGTCATAGCGGCCGACCGGCTGGCCGGCGAGCCAGCTTGCGCCCTTGATCGCGCCGCGCGCGAAGATGCTGCGGTTTTCGGCGCGATGGCCAAGTTCGATCCGCTCGCCCTCGGTCGCCAGGATGACCTGATGGTCGCCCGCGACCGATCCGCCGCGCAGCGCGGCAAAGCCGATCGCGCCCTTCGCCCGCGCGCCGGTGATGCCATCGCGGCCGCGCTCGCTATGGTCGGCCAGCGCGATGCCGCGCCCCTTCGCCGCCGCTTCGCCCAGCAGCAGCGCAGTGCCCGACGGCGCGTCCACCTTGTGGCGGTGATGCATTTCGACGATCTCGATGTCCCAATCGTCGCCCAGGCTGGCGGCGGCCTTTTCCACCAGCGCGGCGAGCAGGTTGACGCCCAGCGACGTATTGCCGGTTTGCAGCACCGGGATGCGCGTGGCCGCCTGGTCGATCAGCGCATGATGCTCGCCCTCCAGCCCCGTCGTGCCGATCAGCACCGGCTTGTTCGCGGCGATGCAGGCGTCGAGATTGGCGGAAAGCGCGGCTGGCACGGAAAAGTCGATCAGCACATCGGCCGCCTGTGCCAATGCCATCGGATCATTGGTGATCGCGACGCCGGGGGCCAATTCGCCGCTGCCGTCGCGATCGGTGCCGCCCGCCACGGTCAGTCCCGCCTCCGCCGCGGCCTGCGCGATGGCGCGGCCCATGCGCCCGGCGGCGCCGAAAATCCCGATGCTGGTCATGCCCTGATCCGTTCCTTGGCTATAAGTCAGCGCGCGATGCCAGAGCGGCGCGGCTTTGTCATCCGGCACCATGAATTTCTTGGGAAAGGTGACCGACCATGGCTAAGAGATGGCCATGCTCGATCTTCCCCGACTCTCCCTTCCGACCCTGCCGATCGACGGCAGCGCCGATCGCTTTCCCGTCCGTCGCATCTTCTGCGTCGGGCAGAATTATGCCGAACATGCGCGCGAAATGGGCGGCGATCCCGATCGCGCGCCGCCCTTCTTCTTCACCAAGCCGGCCGATGCCGTGGTCGAGAATGGCGCATCGCTGCCTTTCCCCACGCGCACGCAGGATCTGCATCATGAGGTCGAACTAGTGGTCGCGCTGGGCGCCGGCGGCACGGATGTCGCGGTCGAGGATGCGCCGGGGCTGATCTATGGCTGGGCGGTCGGCATCGACCTCACCCGCCGCGACATGCAGGCGGTCGCCAAGAAGGCGGGGCGTCCCTGGGACATGGCCAAGGGCTTTGATCGCTCCGCGCCGATCGGCCCGATCCATCCCGGCACGCCGCCGGCCAGCGGCGCCATCGCGCTCAGCATCGATGGCGACCCGCGCCAGGCGGGCGACCTGGCCGACATGATCTGGTCGGTGCCCGAAATCATCGCCAATCTCTCCACCTATGTGGAACTGGCGCCCGGCGACCTGATCTTCACCGGCACGCCCGCCGGCGTCGGCCCGATCGCGCCCGGCCAGGCAGTGCAGGCGACCATCGCCGGCCTGCCGCCGCTCGACATCGCCTTTCAGAACTGACCATCAGAACAAGGATAAACAGGATGGATATCGACATTCCCCATGACCTCGGCCGGGACGAAGCGAAGCGCCGGGTGGAGCAGGGCCTGCCCAAGCTGGAACAGCATATCCCCGGCGGCGGCACCATGACCGCAACCTGGCCGTCCGACTATGCGCTGGACATGGAAATCTCTGCCATGGCCCAGACCATCCCGGTCAAGCTGCTGATCGAGGAGGACAAGGTGCGTGGCACCGTGTCGATCCCGATGTTCCTCAAGATGATGTCCGGCCCGATCTCCGACTTCATCAAGACCAGCGCCCAGAAGATGCTGACCAAGGCTTAAGACAATGGCGCGGCCCTTGCGGCGAGGTTGAGCGGCCGTCCCGAACAGGAAAAGAGGTAAGGATGGATCGCACAGGCCGGGATGTAGCCCTTCCGATGGAAATGCAGGGGCTCTGGATCGATGCGGACGATCCGACGGTCGAACTGTCGGTAGACGGTGGTGAGGTCGCCTGCTTCGGCCGCATCGTGTCCTATGACTATAAGCTTGTCGCCACGGATGACGATGTGGTGACGGTCAGCCTGAAGGTCGATGATGAGGAGCGTGAGGATGATTTTCAGCGCGCCAATGTCACCGAACTGGTGATCACTCCAGAAGGCGAGATGCACGCCTATAATGTCCGGTTTGCCAGCCAGTTCATCCGGCGCAACAAATGAAGGGGGCGAACGTCGCATGACCGGCATCGACAACATCGTCATCCTTACCGGCGCGGGTATTTCGGCCGAGAGCGGGCTTGCGACCTTTCGCGGGCCGGATGGCTTGTGGGAGGGGCATCGGGTGGAGGATGTCTGCACGCCCGAGGCGCTGGCGCGCAATCCGGCGCTGGTGCATCGCTTCTATGACGAGCGACGGGCGAAGCTGGCGGAGGTGGCGCCCAATCCGGCGCATGAGGCATTGGCCGCGCTCGACCGCGCCTGGCCGGGCGATCTGCTGATCGTCACCCAGAATGTCGATGACCTGCATGAGCGGGCAGGGGCGACCCGGCTGCTCCACATGCATGGGGAATTGAAGTCTGCCCTCTGTGCCGCCTGCGGCAAGGCGGTGGCCTGGGCCGATCCGCTGCCGCCCGGCAGCGCCTGCGCCGGTTGCGGCGCGCCCAGCCTGCGGCCCGACATCGTCTTCTTCGGCGAAATGCCCTATGATATGGAGCGGATCGAGGAAGCGCTGGCACAGGCCGACCTGTTCGTGTCGATCGGCACGTCGGGCGCGGTCTATCCGGCCGCTGGCTTCGTTCAGATGGCGCGTCATTATGGTGCCCGCACGCTGGAGCTCAATCTCGATCCGTCGGCGGGAAACAGCTATTTCGAGGAAAGCCGGCTTGGCCGGGCAAGCAAACTCGTGCCCGAACTGGTAAGCGACCTGCTCGGCTGACCGGCCTTATTCGCTGGGGGCTGCCATGATGTCGGCGCCATCGGGTTCATCGCGATAAAGCAGCATGACCGATCCATCCTCGCCATTCACCGCGCGGATCGGCAGGCTCAGTTGCAGCGCGGAGAGGAATTCCTTGCTGTCGCTGACGCGGAAGCGACCGCCGACCCGCAGCGAGGAGACACGGGCGTCACCGATCAGGATCGGCGCGCGGCGATAGCGGTTGAACTCGCTGGCCGCCTGCTCGATCGTTTCCCCGTCCAACTCGACCATCTGGTCACGCCAGGCCGTGCGCTGGTCGATCAGCTTGGGGCTGAGATGGGTGAGATCGATGCTGCGCGACTGGATCACGGCGCCGCTGCCGGCGCTGACCTTTTCCAGCCCGCTATTGCCCGAATGGACCGTCACCGTGCCCTGCGTGACCGTCAGCTCCACCACCGACGGGCGCATGCGGACGTTGAAAGCGGTGCCGACGGCGCGGATCTGGGCGGATCGTACCTCCACGTCGAACGGGCGGCCCTTGTCATGGGCCACGTCGAAGGAGGCTTCGCCCTTCAGTACGCGCACCTTGCGGCCGATGTCGGTGAAGCGGACTTCCGCCTCGCTATTGCTGTTGAGGTGCAGGATGGAGCCGTCGGCCAGTGCGACGTCGCGGATCTGGCCCACCGCCGTCTCATAGCGGTCGACGCCGCTGAAGGTGCGGATGGTGACGATCGCGGCGACGATGAAGAAGGCGATGGCGATGCCGGCGGCGATCATGATGTTGCGCGACAGGCGGCGCTGCTGTTCCTCGCTGACGATCGCTTCGAGCGGGGGCAGATTGACTTCGGCGGCGGCGCTCTTCAGCCGCTCGGCCGCGTCCCAGGCGGCTTCGGCGCGGGCAAAGGCCACGCCATGGCGCGGATCGGCCTCGATCCACGCACATATCTCGTCTTCGTCCTGGGGGGTAGGGTCGCTGTTAAGCCTGGCCAGCAGGCGCGCGGCTTCCAACGCGATCGCGTCCCTGTCCCCGCTGTTTGAACCTGGTCCCGACGCCTGCACGTTCGAAATCCGTTTCCTCACGTTCTGCCCAGGCCCGCATAACTATGCCGATCGCTTTGGCCAGATGTTTTTCAACAGTAGAAACGGACAGAGACATTTCCTCCGCTATTTCCAGCATCGATTTTTCGTGAATACGGCGAAGAATGAAGACGCGGCGGCACTGGGTGGGCAGCGAATCGACAATCGCCTCGACCTGGCGGAGCGCCTCGCGGGCGTGAAGCTGTGCCTCGATGGTGTTTTCGCCGCCCAGCAATTCCAGATCGGCGATCGTCTCGAAGCTCACCACCTTGTTGCGGCGGGCGGTGTCGATGACGAGGTTGCGGGCGATGGTGAAGAGATAGGCGCGCCCGGTGGTGACATTTTCCCAGTTCTCCGTGGCATAGGCACGGGCAAGAACTTCGGCGACCATATCCTCCAGCTCGTGGGTGGAGGGCAAAATGCGACGCAGGCGGCCCCTCAGGGCAGCTTCCTGCGGCAAAATCACGGTCTTGAACCACTCTAGCTTGGCGCGAACCCTATGCACGTCGACCCCCTTTTATGTCAGCGCGCCTCTCCTGAATTTCTTTTTGTTGTCACATTTCAATCATGGATTCCGGGGGGTGTCCAGCACGTGATTACGCATATTCCGTAATCCACCATAAAAAGTTCCACCCTGTTGCAAAAAAGTTTTCGGGCGCCTTCTTTTGTTGCGTGGCTAGGAAATTATGTCAGGCGGAACCTCGTCCGGTGCGCTGTCGGGCTGGTCATAATCGGGTTCTCCAGGGATGATTTCGGGCGGCTCGTGGATCGGAGTCTCGTCCGGAGTCGCGGGCGGCGGCGTTTCGGGTGGCGACTGGGGTTCGATCCGGTCGGGCGGGGGCAGGGTGTCGGGCGCTGGATCGGGCTGGGTGGCCATGCTATGCTCTCCTGCAAAGAAGAAGCTACGCGCGGGCAAGGACGCCGGTTCCACCAATGCATCCATATCCCTTGCTCTCGCCAATGCTTTTCTCTATGCCGCGCCGACCGGCGACCGATGCGGGCGTGGCGAAACTGGTAGACGCGCCAGATTTAGGTTCTGGTATCGCAAGATGTGGGGGTTCGAGTCCCTTCGCCCGCACCAGTGTCAGGCTTGGCTTGATCCGGCGCCAACGAGATTCAGCTAAGAAAGCGTTTGAGAGAAGAGATGCAGACTGTCGAGACGTTGAACGAGGGCCTGAAGCGCGCCTACACCGTGACCATCACGTCGAAGGATATCGACGCCCGCGTTGAGAAGGAAGTGCTGGCGATTGCGCCGCAGGTGCGCATGCCCGGCTTCCGCCCCGGCAAGGTGCCGGCGAACCTCGTCAAGAAGATGCATGGTGAAAGCCTGCAGCGTGACGCGCTCAACAATTCCATCCAGGAAAGCGTTCAGAAGCTGATCGCCGACCAGAAGCTGCGTCCCGCGATGCAGCCTTCGGTCGAGCTGGACGAAAGCTTCGAGTTCGGCAAGGACGCGCAGGTCAAGGTGGAACTGGAAGTTCTGCCCGTGATCGAAACCCCGAGCATCGACGGTCTGAAGCTGGAGCGCCTGACCGCCGAAGTCAGCGACGCGCAGGTCGAGGAACAGGCCGGCCGCATCGCGACCCAGCAGGGCGCGCTGGAAGAATATGCCGCCAGCCACAAGGCGAAGGACGGCGACACGCTGGTCATCGACTTCGTCGGCAAGGTCGACGGTGAAGCGTTCGAAGGCGGTTCGGCCGAAGGCGTGAAGCTGAAGATCGGTTCGGGCCAGTTTATCCCCGGCTTCGAAGAGCAGCTCGGCGGCGTGAAGAAGGGCGAAGAAAAGACCATCGAAGTCACCTTCCCCGAAGATTATGGCGCCGCGCACCTCGCCGGCAAGGCCGCGACCTTCGACGTGACCGTGCAGTCGGTGCTGAACGCCGACAAGCCCAAGCTTGATGACGACTTCGCCAAGTCGCTGGGCCTGGAAGGTCTCGACCAGCTCAAGGATCTGCTCAAGGGCCAGATCGAGCAGGAGCATAACGGCCTGACCCGCACCTATATGAAGCGCAAGCTGCTCGACCAGCTCGCCGCTTCGCACGACTTCGACGTTCCGCCGAGCATGGTGGAAGCCGAATTCAACCAGATCTGGCAGCAGCTTCAGCATGAAGCCAGCCATGAAGCCGATCCGGAAGCTGCTCTGGCCGAAATGGAAGCCGAGAAGGAAGATTATCGCGGCATCGCCGTGCGCCGCGTGCGCCTGGGTCTGCTGCTGTCGGAAATCGGCCAGGCCAACAATGTCGTCGTTTCGGACAATGAAATGAACCGTCTCATCATGCAGGCCGCCCAGCAGTACAGCCCGCAGGACCGTGAGCGTTTCGTGCAGTATGTTCGCCAGGATCCGATGGCCGCCGCCCAGCTGCGCGCGCCGCTCTATGAGGACAAGGTCGTCGACTTCCTGTTCGAAAAGGCGGAAGTCAGCGACCGCGCTGTCAGCCGTGAGGAACTGGAAGCCGCGATCGAAGCCGAAGATGGCGATCTGAAGCCCCACGTCCACGGTCCGGGCTGCGGCCATGATCACGACCATGACGAAAAGCCCAAGGCGAAGAAGGCCGCTGCCAAGAAGAAGGCCGAGCCCGCCGAGGCCGAAGCCGTAGCCGAGGAAGCGCCCGCCAAGAAGGCTCCTGCCAAGAAGGTAGCCGCCAAGAAGGACGACGCCCCGGCTGAGGAAGCTGCCGCCGAGGAAAAGCCCAAGGCGAAGAAGGCTCCCGCCAAGAAGGCCGCTGCCAAGGCTGAATAAGCCTTTCCAGCCAGAAAATCGGAACGCCCGTTCTTCCCGGCAGGGAAGGGCGGGCGTTTTGCATGGACGCGCGGGTGATTGGCGATCAGCCCTCGGCGCGAACGCCGGGATCATACGCGCTTTTCCTGATCTTTATTTTTGCGCTGCAGTATATTCTGATGATGGCCCGAAACTAGGGATCAGGCGATGAACTGATCGCGGAGGGCTTATGCAAGTCGTCAAGGGCGGTTCTGGTCGGGGTCTTGGGCAATTTCTGATGAACAGGTGGCTCCTGGTGGGCGTCTGCCTGCTCCTGTTTCTCGCCTTCTTCCTCCTGCGCTTTCCCGGTGAGCCCAACAGCGACAGCAACAGCCAATATCATCAGATCGTCACTGGGCAGTTCAACGACTGGCATCCGCCGCTGATGGCGCGGATCTGGGAAGCGCTGACCCTGTTCGGCGCGGGCACCGGGCCGATCTTCGCCTTCGACACCATTTTTTACGGCTGCGGCGTTGCGCTGCTGGCCAGCCTGCCGGCGCGGCGCGGCCGGTGGCTCTGCGCCTATTGCATGATCTTCCTCGCGGCCCAGCCGATGCTGCTCATGATGAGCGTCAACATCGCCAAGGACATCATGATGGCCGTGATGCTGTTGCTGGCCGTGGCGATCATCGGGGCGGTGCAGGAAGGGCTCGTCGCCGCGCGGCCGGCCCGGACGCTGTGCTCGGTGCTGGCGCTGCTGATCGTCGTCATGGCGGCGCTGGTCCGCAGCAATGCCGTGTTCCTGGTCGCGCCGATGCTGGTCTTTGCCGGCGGGCCGGCGCTGATGGCACGACCGGTGCTGATGCTGGCGCTGTCCGCGGTCGGCGGAGTGCTGCTGGTCCCGGCCAGCAATATCGTCAATCATCGCATCCTTGGCGCATCGGATGCCGGGGCGATCCGGTCGCTGCAGATATTCGACATCGCCGGCATCATGGTGCGGGGCGGGGATGATATCCTGGCCGATCTGCCGGGCGCGCATGCGCTGACGCAGGATGTCCATCGCTGCTACAGCCCGATCATGTGGGACACGCTGGCCTATGCTCACTGGAATTGCCATGTGCTCAAGAATGTCGAGCAGGCGATCCGGGATGGCGGGGGCGCATCGCTGTCGTCACGCTGGACTGGCGCGATCCGGCATCATCCGCTGGCCTATCTGCGCCATCGCCTGACCCATTATAATTCGACCCTCTATTTCTGGGTGCCGGTCCATCATACCGAAGCCGTGCGCAAGTTGAACACCGCCGGCAACCGGGGCGGGTCGTTCAAGAACCGGCTGCTGGACCATATCCGCTATTCGCCGCTGACCTCGCCCGTGATGATGGTCGCGATCGCGCTGGCGCTGCTGCCCTGGATCATCGCTGCACTGCGCGTCTCGCGCGATGCGCTGCTGCGTGTCTGCGCGATATTGATATGGCTTGCCTTGATATATACAGGCACCTTCCTGCTTGTCGGGGTGGCGACCGATCAGCGCTATTTCTTCTTTACGACATTGGCGGTTTGTCTGGCCCTGCCGCTCGCATTGTCCGATGCGACGATAAGGGCCATGATGCGGCGACATTCGGCATTGGCGGTTGCAACGGTGGGTGTGCCGGCAGCCATATTGGCGCTGACCGTCGTTGCGCGATACATGTTGCCGCCGCCGGTCTGACGGGCGGCGGCCATATTTGGTCAGCATAGGTTGGGGCAATTTATGGATATGGACAATCTTTCGAACCTTGGCGTGGGCCACCCCCGCGTCGCCGTTATCCTGCCCTGCTATAATGAGGCCGGGGCGATCGTGCAGACGGTGGAGGATTTCCGCCGCGCGCTGCCCCATGCCGAAATCTATGTCTTCGACAATAACAGCAGCGATGGCAGCCGCGAACTGGCGGCCGGCGCGGGGGCGATCGTTCGCCGCGTGGCCCAGCAGGGCAAGGGCCATGTCGTGCGCCGCATGTTCGCCGATGTCGATGCCGACATCTACATCATGGCCGATGGCGACGCGACCTATGAAGCGGCCGCCGCGCCGCAGATGATCGCCGCCATGCTGCAGGATAATCTCGACATGGTGGTGGGCTGCCGCCGCGACCAGGTCGAGGCAGCCTATCGGCGTGGCCATCGCTTCGGCAACTGGGCGCTCACCAGCCTGTTGAAGCAGCTTTTCGGCCGCAGCTTCACCGATATCCTGTCGGGCTATCGCGTCTTCTCGCGCCGCTTCGTCAAGAGCTTCCCGGTGCTGTCCGCCGGCTTCGAGATCGAGACCGAGATCAGCGTCCATGCGCTCGAACTGGCGATGCCGGTGTCCGAGGTGATGACCGCCTATGGCGCGCGCCCTGAAGGATCGGTCAGCAAGCTCTCGACCTATCGCGACGGCTGGCGCATCCTGCGCACGATCATCACCCTCTATCGCATCGAGCGGCCGATCCTGTTCTTCGGCATCATCGCGGCCTTCCTGGCAGCGCTGGGCCTTGGCCTCGCGGCGCCGCTGATCGTCACCTATGCGCAGACCGGACTGGTGCCCCGCTTCCCGACCGCAATCCTGGTCACCGGCCTCATGATCCTGGCGACCTTGAGCGGCATGTGTGGCCTCATCCTCGACACGGTGGTGCGCGGCCGCCGCGAAGTGCGGCGGCTCGCCTATCTCGCCTTCCGCGCGCCCAGCGACTACGCCTTGAAGGACTGAACCCGGCGGCGCAGCCGCATCGCCAGGATCAGCAGGGTGACGCCCGTCACCAGCGCATAGAAGCCGATGCCCCAGCCCAGCATGGCCACCGACACATGCGGGTTGGCAAGGGCCAGATAGAGGACGAACAGGCCCAGCAGCAGCGAGAGCAGCCCGCTCAGCGCCAGCAGCCATTCGCCCTCTATCTCCTTGCGCAGTCGGATCGCGGCGATGATTTCCAGCCCGCCGGCGATGATCGCCCAGCCCGCGATCAGGAACACGGTCAGCAGCGCATAGGTGATCGTCATCGCGATCGGGGTGACGATGAAGATGATGCCGACGGCGATGCCCAGCAGCCCGCGCAGCAGCATCGCGCCCCAATGGCGGCCATGGCCCATCCGGCGAAAGGCGCTGATCGCCGAGAATATGCCGTCGACCAGCGCATAGACCGCGAAGATCAGCGTCAGCGCGAACAGCGCGCTGAACGGGTAGGCCAGGGCGACGATGCCCAGGATGATCGAGACCACGCCACGCAGCGCCAGCGCCTTCCAACCGAAGGAGAAGGCGGCGATCAGCCCCGGTCCGGCCCGGTCGTCATGGGGCGGAATATCGGAATGCACGTCGGAAACCATCGGCTTGTTCCCCCTGTCGCGATTTGAAACGATTGTGGAACGGTAGGGGTGACACATGGTTCCCCCTTGAACCAGTCGGGTTTTGTGCCGATGTAGGGGGTCGGGCAAAAGCACCTGACTGAAAGAGCACAATGACCAACATCATGCATGATCCCATGGCCGCGCTGGTTCCCATCGTCATCGAGCAATCGAACCGTGGCGAGCGCAGCTTCGATATTTACTCGCGTCTTCTGCGCGAGCGGATCATCTTCGTGACCGGCCAGGTCGAGGACCATATGGCCTCGCTGATCGTCGCCCAGCTTCTGTTCCTCGAATCGGAAAATCCGAAGAAGGACATCTGGATGTACATCAACTCGCCGGGCGGCGTCGTCACGGCGGGCATGGCGATCCACGACACGATGAAATATATCCGCCCCCAGGTCGGCACCGTCTGCATCGGCCAGGCCGCCTCGATGGGCAGCTTCCTGCTGGCCGCCGGCGAGCCGGGCAAGCGCATCGCGCTCAGCAACGCCCGCATCATGGTCCACCAGCCGTCGGGCGGCGCCCAGGGCATGGCGTCGGATATCGAGATCCAGGCCAAGGAAATCCTTCGGATTCGCCGCCGCCTCAACGATCTCTACGTGAAATATACCGGCCAGTCGCTGGAAGCGGTGGAGCGGGCGATGGACCGCGACACCTTCCTGGAGGCTGACGAAGCCAAGGCGTTCGGTCTGGTCGACGAAGTGTTCGATCGCCGCCCGGCCGCTGCGGAATCCGCAGAAGCCTAAAGGCGATCTTTACCGGGGCGCGGTATATCACCCCTTGTGAAACCGCCGTGCCCCGGTCTAGGATGGCCTTTGGACCAGAATATCCCCGGCCAGATCCGGCATGGTGCCGACGGCGGGGAGGAAAGATTGGCGAATGACTAAGCTTACGGGCTCCGATTCAAAAAGCACGCTTTACTGCTCCTTCTGCGGCAAGTCGCAGCATGAGGTGCGCAAGCTGATCGCGGGGCCGACCGTCTTCATCTGCGATGAATGCGTGGAACTGTGCAACGACATCATCCGCGAGGAGACCAAGGGCGGTCTCGTCGGCAAGAAGGATGGCGGCGTGCCGACCCCGCAGGAAATCTGCGATGTGCTCGACGATTATGTGATCGGTCAGAAGCGCGCCAAGCGCGTCCTGTCGGTTGCGGTCCACAATCATTACAAGCGCCTCAATCACGGCTCCAAGCCGGGCGAGGTGGAACTGGCCAAGTCGAACATCCTGCTCGTCGGCCCGACCGGCTGCGGCAAGACGCTGCTGGCGCAGACGCTGGCCAAGACCTTCGACGTGCCCTTCACCATGGCTGATGCCACCACGCTGACCGAAGCCGGCTATGTCGGCGAGGACGTGGAGAATATCATCCTCAAGCTGCTCCAGGCGTCCGACTATAATGTCGAGAAGGCGCAGCGCGGCATCGTCTATATCGACGAGATCGACAAGATCAGCCGCAAGGCGGAAAACCCGTCGATCACGCGCGACGTGTCGGGTGAGGGCGTGCAGCAGGCGCTGCTCAAGCTGATGGAAGGCACGACCGCCTCGGTTCCGCCGCAGGGTGGGCGCAAGCATCCGCAGCAAGAGTTCCTGCAGGTCGACACGACCAACATCCTGTTCATCTGCGGCGGCGCGTTCGCGGGTCTGGAAAAGATCATCGGCGACCGTCTGGAAGCCAAGTCGATCGGCTTCGGCGCCCATGTTGCGGCCCCCGAAGAGCGCAAGACCGGTGAACTGCTGCGTCAGAGCGAACCGGAAGATCTGCTCAAGTTCGGCCTGATCCCCGAATTCGTCGGCCGTCTGCCGGTCATCGCGACGCTGGAGGATCTGGACGTGACCGCACTGGTCAAGATCCTGGTCGAGCCCAAGAACGCGCTGGTCAAGCAATATGGCAAGCTGTTCGACATGGAGAATGTCGAGCTGAGCTTCACCGACGACGCGCTGACCGCGATCGCGAAGAAGGCGATCGAGCGCAAGACCGGTGCCCGCGGCCTGCGTTCGATCTTGGAGGCTATCCTGCTCGACACCATGTTCGATCTGCCCTCGATGGAGGGTGTCGGCGAAGTGGTAGTCGACAAGGATGTCGTCGCCGGGACCAAGGAACCGATTCGCGTGTTCAGCGAGAAGGACAAGCGCGCGGAAGACGCCGCCTAGTTCATTCGCCGTTCAGGCTGGAACAAAAGGGGCCGGTGGACCATCCACCGGCCCCTTTTTCGTGCAAGTCTTTCGCACTGCACAAAATTTCCTGCGCCGTTGCATAATTGCACCACTGTTGGCGCGGTGTAAAATTTCGACATATTATGCAATAAAATCAATATGATAGTTTGAAGTTTCGGCCTGTTTTTCAGTGCCTTGTCCAGATGCCCGTCCAATTGTGACAGTCCCGCACCTGCATTGTAACATAATTGCAATCATAGCATCACAGGGGCGTCGCCAGTGGCCGCCAGATGCGGCGCCGGCTCGAAGAGCAAAATGGTTATGGCGCCGTGGGGCGCACTCTTGAAAAAGGGACAAGGGTCAATGAAGCAGTTTCTCAAGTGCAGCGCCGCGATTCTCGCCGTCGCTGCCCCGGCTGTCGCTTTCGCGCAGTCGACCGGTTCGCAGGATTTCGAAGATTCGATCGTCGTCACCGGTGCCAAGATCAAGGATGGTATCGCCGGTATCGTTCTGCCCGACACGACCAAGGCTAAGGGCGTCCTGACCCAGGAGATCATTTCGAAGCAGGGATCGGGTAACACGATCCTGAATGCGATCAACCTGATCCCCGGCGTCAGCTTCCAGAACAACGATCCCTATGGTTCGGCTGGTGGTACGCTGAACATCCGTGGTTTCGGTCCGGATCGCGTTTCGCTGACCTTTGACGGCATGCCGCTGAACGACACGGGCAACTATGCCATCTATTCCAACCAGCAGCTTGACCCCGAACTTATCGAGGAAGTGAACGTCAACCTCGGCTCGACCGACGTCGACAGCCCGACTGCCGCAGCTTCGGGCGGCACCGTGAACTATCGTTCGATCAACGGTTCGGACGATTTCAAGGTGACGATGGTCGGCGCCGCTGGCGAATACAACATGTTCCGGCTGTTCGGCCTGGTCGAAACCGGCGTGTTCACGCCTTTCGGTACCAAGGCCTGGTTCTCGGCTTCGACCACGCGCAACGACGTGCCGTTCAACAATCTCGGTAAGATCGACAAGCAGCAGTACAACGGCAAGATCTATCAGCCGATCGGTAGCAATGGCGACTTCGTGTCGATCGCCGGTCACTGGAACGCCAACCGCAACAACTTCTTCGGTTCGCTGCCGCTGCGTACCGATACCGACCAGGGCCGCGTTGCTGGCTCGGCCTCGTCGAACCGCTTCCCGATCACCAAGGATGAGCGTTTCTATACCGTCTCCTGCACCGCGCCGGCCGCCAATGCCGGTGTCGCCGATGCGGCCGGTTCGTGTGGTACCCTGTTCGACTATCGCTATAACCCGTCGAACACCGGGAACATCCGTATCAACTCGCGCTTTACCCTGGCCGATGGTCTGGTTCTGACGGTTGACCCGAGCTACCAGTATGTGAAGGCCAACGGCGGCGGTACCGCGACCGCTCGCGAAGGTTATTACGACATCAATCCGGCTTCGGGTGCTGCCAACGTCCAGAATATGGTCGGCTATTTCGGCGGTAGCCCCTATTTCGGTCGCGATCTGAATGGCGACGGTGACATCCTCGACCAGGTCAATGTCCTGGCACCCAGCCAGACCACGACCGATCGTTTCGCGGTCATCAGTTCGCTGCGTTATGACATCAACGAGCATCATCGCGTTCGAGTAGCTTATACCTTCGATCATGGCCGCCATCGCCAGACTGGTGAAGTCGGGCTCATCGCTCCCTCCGGTATCGGTAAGGCCTATTTCCCGGTCGATAATCCGCAGCTGGACGTGAATGGCAATGTGCTCCAGAAGCGCGATCGCCTGTCCTACGCGATCCTGAACCAGTTTTCGGCCGAATATCTGGGCGAATTCCTGGATGAAAGCCTGACCGTTCAGGCTGGTCTGCGCGCGCCCTTCTTCAAGCGCAAGCTGCAGAACAACTGCTTCACGAGCAGCGCTTCGGGCTTTGTCGAGTGCTTCGGCACCGGCGCCGACATTCCGAGCAACATCGGCACGCTGAACCCGGCCTGGGCTGCACCGCAGAAGCGTACCTACAAGTATGACAAGCTGCTGCCGAGCGTCGGCTTGAACTTCAAGATTACGCCGGAAGCCAGCGTGTTCTGGAGCTATAGCAAGGGTCTTTCGGTGCCCGGCACCGACTCTCTCTACAATGCCTTCTACTTCGCTCGCGGTTCGGACGGTGCCAACCCGTCGCCTGAAACGACCGACAGCTTCGACCTCGGTGCACGTTACACCACCAGCAAGTTCCAGGCTCAGGCTTCGCTGTGGTACACCAACTACGAAAACCGTCTGGCTTCGTCCTATGATCCAGAGCTGAACGCGGCCGTTTATCGGAACCTTGGCAAGGTCGAGAAATACGGCATCGACGGCAGCATCAGCTACACGCCGGTTCAGTATTTCACCATCTACGCCTTCGGTTCCTACCTGAAGTCGAAGATCAAGGATGATATCCAGGTCGGCGTCTGCCCGAGCAATGTGTCGCTGGTTGCTGGCTGTCTGGCTGCGGGTGATCCGGTCTACGCGGCAACCGCTGGCAAGCGTGAATCGGGTGCCCCGGTCTATACGCTCGGTACCCGTGGTGAAGTGAACTTCGAAGGTGTGACGCTGGGTATCCAGGCCAAGCGTACCGGCAAGCGTTATGTTTATGACACCAACCTGCCGACCTATCGCAACACTACGGCTGCACTGACCCCGGTGCAGATCTATGGTGCTGCGGCTCCGGCTTATACGCTGGTGGATCTTGATGCTCGCTTCTCGCTCGAGCACTTCGGCGCCCCGGGCACCTGGTTCCAGCTGAACGTCAGCAACTTGTTCGACAAATTCTATGTCGGCGGTTTCGGCGGCAACCTGAACCAGACTGTGAACCTGACGGGTTCGTCGACCGGCACCTACGCCAATCCGGGCTTCGTCCAGATCGGTTCGCCGCGCGCGATCTCGGGTTCGCTGCACGTCAGCTTCTAAGCCTAGCGCCGACAGGCAAAAAAGGAAGGGAGGTGCGGAGCGATCCGCGCCTCCCTTTTTCATGTCCTATTCGACGCCGCTCGATTATGCTTGGGACTAGGTTAGTGCGCGCTTTCCGATAGGATCAGGACCGCGCAATAAAATGTCGAAATGTGCGGGAAATATGGGAAGTTAGGCGCCCGATTTCCTATTTTCGGGCGCCCGGCCGCTGCCTCAGTTCAGGCAATCGTCCAGCCCGTCGCGCTGCACCACCGGGATGCGGGCGGAGATGCTGTTGCCATAGCGGCGGGTGAAGCCATGCGGGTCGATCGCCTCGCGCTTCTTGGGCAGCGGCAATACTGCCGCCAGCCGCGCCGCCTCCGCCCGGCTCAGCTTGCCCGCGCCATGGCTGAAATAGCGGATTGACCCGGCCTGCACGCCATAGGTGCCGATGCCGGTCTCCGCGACGTTCAGATAGACTTCCATGATCCGTCGCTTGCCCCAGATCGCCTCGATCAGCACGGTGAACCAGGCCTCGAAGCCCTTGCGGACGAAACCGCCACCCTGCCACAGGAAGACATTCTTCGCTGTCTGCTGGCTGATCGTGGAGCCGCCGCGAATGCGCCCGCCGCTGGCATTGTGGCGCATCGCCTGGGCAATCGCGACCGCGTCGAAGCCATGATGGCTGCAGAAGCGGCTATCCTCCGCCGCGATCGCCGCGCGCGGCATGTCCGGATCGATCGCGTCCAGGCGCTTCCATTCCTTGGTGATGCCATTGGGGTCGAGCAGCATGGTGATCGTCACCGGCGGCGGCACGAAGCGATAGATGACCACGGTGCCCACCGACAGGCCGACAAAGCCGATGGCGACCTTGAGGGGGATGCTGATCCAGCGGGAACGACGTTTCTGGGTGGAGGCAGGCTTGGGCGCGGCTTTGGCTTTTTTCATGGGCCGCAAACTAGCGCCCCTGCGCGCCGTCGTCATCGATTCCTTCAGGCGGTCGCCAGGCTCGGCGTGCGGCCCCGATTGATCAGCAGCACCAGCGCCGCACCGATCAGGCACAGCACGCCCGCCGCGATGAAGGCGGGCATATAGCTTTGCCAGGCGGTGCGCGACAGGCCGCCGGCCAGCGCCGCGCTCGCCGCGCCCAGCTGATGCCCGGCAAAGATCCAGCCGAACACGATATTCGCCTTCTCCGGGCCGAAGCGCTGCGCCGTCAGCTTCACCGTCGGTGGCACCGTGGCGACCCAGTCGAGGCCATAGAAGATGGCGAACAGCGACAGGCTGTAGATCGAGAAATCGCTGAACGGCAGATAGAGCAGCGACAGGCCGCGCAGCCCATAATAGAAGAAGAGCAGCCAGCGATTGTCATAGCGATCGCTGAGCCATCCCGATGCCAGCGTGCCGGCAAAGTCGAACAGCCCCATCATCGCCAGCATCGACGCCGCGCCCACCGCCGCCAGCCCATAATCGCCGCACAGCGAGATGAAATGCGTCTGGACCAGGCCATTGGTGCTGGCACCGCAGATGTAGAAGGAGAAGAAGAGAATCCAGAAGGTCGGAACCTTCGCCACGTCGCGCAGCACGATAAGCGGCGTCGCCAGCAGCGCGCCCAGGCTGGCCGGTTGGGCAGGCACGGGCTGGATCGCCTGTTCGCCATAGGGGGCAAGGTTCAGGTCCGACGGCCGGTCGCGCATCAGCAGCATGACCGCGACGGCCGCGACCAGGATCGCGCCGCACACAAGCAGCATCGCCACGCGCCAGCCATAGCTTCCGGTCATGCTCGCGAGCAGCGGCAGGAAGGCGAGCTGGCCGGTGGCGGTGCTGGCCGACAGCAGCCCCATCACCAGTCCGCGCCGCTCGCTGAACCAGCGGGTGGCGACCGTCGCGCCCAGCACCATGGCGGTGAGGCCCGTGCCGACGCCGATCACCACGCCCCAGAGAAGGACGAGCTGCCACAATTGCGTCATGCCAAGCGACAGCAGCAGGCCGCCAATGACGATCGACAGCGAAATCAGCATCATCCGCCGCACGCCGAAGCGGTTCATGAAGGCGGCGGCAAACGGCCCCATGCCGCCGAACAGCAGGAAACGGATCGCCAGCGCACCGGAAATATCCGCCGCGCTCCAGCCAAATTCCTTCTGCAGCGGCACGATGAACACGCCCGGCGCGCCGACCGCGCCGGCCACCACCAGCATGGTGAGGAAGGTCGTGCCCGCGACGGCCCAGCCATAATGGACATTGCGCGCGGCCAGGCGGCGGGCGAACATGGTGGACAGCATCGACTTCCCCTTGGATTGGCCCCTGTACTGCTTCTTGAGCCGGAAAACGGACTGGCGTTAAATGATAGGTATCATATATAAGGTCAAGAGGCCAATTGGAGATGCAGGATCATGAAAGTCAGCCGTGAACAGGCCGAACGCAATCGCGAGAAGGTGGTGGATGCGGCGTCGCGCCTGTTTCGTGCCCGTGGCGTTGAGGGCGTCGGCATTGGCGAGGTGATGCGCGAATGCGGTCTTACCCATGGCGGTTTCTACAATCAGTTCGAATCGAAGGAGGCGCTAGCGGCTGAAGCCTGCGCCACGTCGCTCGCGCGCGGCGCGGCGAAGTGGCGCCGCCTGTCGGCCGAGGATGGGCCGGATGCGATCACCGCCGATTATCTGAGCGCCCGTAACCGCGACGCGCCCGAAACCGGCTGCGCGCTGATTGCGCTTGGCCCGGACGCCGCGCGCAAGGGCGGGCCGCTCGCCACTGCCTTTCGCGAAGGGTTTGAGGATCTGACCGCCGCGTTGCAAAATGCCGGTATCGCCGATCGCGACGCGGCGCTCGCCCGCATGGCCCAGCTGGTCGGCACGATGGTGCTGGCGCGCGCGGTGGACGATCCTGCGCTGTCGGAGGAATTGCTGGCGGCCAATCGCCGTGCCCTGGGTGTCGAGGCATGAGCGGCAGCGCCCAGTGGCGACCGATGGGGCAGGGGGATGTAGACGCAGCGGCGGCCATTTCCGACCGGGTCCATGGCGCCTATACGGAGAAGCCCGACATCTATGCCGAACGGCTGCGCCTCTATCCGGCGGGTTGCTTCCTGCTGGAGCGGGACGGGGAGGCGCTCGGCTATCTCGTCACCCATCCCTGGGCCGGGGATCGACCGACAGCGCTCGACCAGTTGATCGGCGTGCTGCCGGACACGCCCGATCGCTATTATCTCCACGACCTGGCGCTGCTGCCCGAAGCGCGCGGCACCGGCGCTGCTGCGGCCGCCGTCGACCTGACCGTGACGCAGGCCCGCGCCGCCGGCTTTGATCGCATCGCCCTGACCGCCGTCAACGGCGCGGATGCCTTCTGGCGCCGACAGGGTTTCGTCGACGCGCCGGTCGCCGCCGACAGTTATGGCGCGGACAGCGTCTCAATGGTGCGAATGCTCTAAGACGAAAAAAAGCCCCGGATCGCTCCGGGGCTTCTTCTTTGCCTGTATCGCCGGATCAGGCCGCGGCGAAGCGTGCCATCTTTTCCAGCTTGCCGCCGGCGATGCGCATCATCGCCTTCTGCAGCTTTTCGAAGGCGCGAACCTCGATCTGGCGGACGCGCTCGCGCGACACGCCATAGACCTGGCTCAGTTCCTCAAGGGTCTTGGGCTCTTCGGCCAGGCGACGCTCGGCCAGGATATGCTTTTCGCGATCGTTGAGGTCGGTCATCGCCTCGACCAGCATCTCGTGACGCTGGGTGCGTTCCTGCTCCTCGGCGACGCGTTCGTCCTGCAGCGGATCGGTGTCCTGCAGCCAATCCTGCCACTGGCCATCGCCATCCTCGCGCATCGGAACGTTGAGCGAGGTATCGCCGCCCATCGCCATGCGACGGTTCATCGACACCACGTCATCTTCCGACACGCCCAGATCGGTCGCGATCTTAGTCACGTCCTCGGGGCGCAGATCGCCATCCTCGAACGCCTCGATATTGTTCTTCATCCGGCGCAGGTTGAAGAACAGCTTCTTCTGCGACGCGGTGGTGCCCATCTTGACCAGGCTCCAGCTGCGCAGGATGAATTCCTGGATCGACGCGCGGATCCACCACATGGCGTAGGTCGCCAAGCGGAAGCCACGTTCGGCCTCGAACTTCTTCACGCCCTGCATCAGGCCGATATTGCCTTCGCTGATCAGTTCGCTGACCGGCAGGCCATAGCCGCGATAGCCCATGGCGATCTTCGCCACGAGGCGCAGGTGGGAGGTGACGAGCTGGGCCGCCGCCTCGGGATCCTGATGTTCCTCGTAGCGCTTCGCGAGCATATATTCCTGCTCGGGGGTCAGCAGCGGAAACTTGCGAATTTCCGACAGATAGCGGTTGAGGCTGGCTTCACCGCCCAGCGCCGGAACCGCGGGGACATTGCTCCGATTGGCCATGTCACAATTCCTTCCCTTTACATGCGCGCCAGGCAGACCCGAAAGTGGCATCCGCTGGCCGCGCAAACTTGTCAGAACCTATACGTGAAGCTCGCTTAACAGTTCCTGCATATCTGCAGGCAGGGGACTGTCGAAAGCCAAGGGTTCCTCCGTCACAGGATGTATGAACCCCAGCCGTTTCGCGTGCAATGCCTGCCTTTTGAAACCCAGCGTTTCCAGTATTGATTTGAAACCTTTTCTGTCTCTACCGTAAACCGGGTCACCGATCAAGGGGTGACCCAGATGCGCCATATGCACGCGAACCTGATGGGTGCGGCCGGTTTCCAGCCGGCATTCCACCATCGCCGCGCCGCGCAGGCGCTCCATCACGCGGTAATGGGTGACGGCATGTTTGCCGCGCCCTTCCCGATGAACCGCCATCTTCTTTCGATCAGCGTCGGACCGCCCGATCCAGGCATCGACTATGCCGGTCCCCGGCGTTGGAATGCCATAGACGATCGCGGCATAGAGCCGGTCGATACTGTGATCCTTGAACTGCCGGGCCAGGCCCTCATGGGCTTTGTCCGACTTAGCAACGACCAACAGGCCGGAAGTATCCTTGTCGATGCGATGAACGATGCCGGGACGCGCCACGCCGCCAATGCCGGATAGCTGACCATCGCAATGATGCAGCAGCGCATTGACCAGCGTGCCGTCCAGATTGCCGGCCGCCGGGTGGACCACCAGGCCCGCAGGCTTGTCGACCACGATCAGGTCGGCATCCTCATGCACGATATCGAGCGGAATATCCTGCGCCACGGCGTCGAGCGAGACCGGCGCCGGCAGGGTGATGCTGTAATCCTGCCCCACCGCGACCTTCATCGACGGATTAAGCGACCGCCCGCCCGAGACGATCTGTCCCTCGACGATCAACGTCTTGATCCGCTCGCGCGACAGGTCGGGCAGCAGTTCGGCCAGTGCGCGATCGAGGCGCAAACCCGCCTGGGCTTCGCCTATCGTCGTTTCAATGATGGAAACCCCCGGAATCATTGCCTAGGGATGTAGGAATGAAGGCCGAAATTTCAAGGGTGCTGCTGGAACAAATCATGGCCCTGGCCGCGGCCGAGCCGGGGGAGGTCTGTGGCCTGCTGCTGGGGCAGGGCGCGCGCATCGATGCGATCCTGCCCGCGGCCAATGTCGCGCCGGACCCGGCTCATCATTTCGAACTGGCGCCGGCGACCTTGCTGGCCGCGCATCGGGCCGCACGCCGGGGCGGTCCGGCGGTGCTTGGTCATTATCATTCCCATCCGTCAGGCGTGCCGATTCCGTCGGAAACGGACCGGGCCTGTGCAACGCCGGATGGCACGTTATGGCTAATCGTGGCGGGACCGGTCGCCCGGCTATGGGTTGCCGGGCCGGATGAAGACCGCGGCGTCGGTTTCGTGGAGGCGTTGCTCGATATAAGGTGATGCAAAGGGGGTGAGCCGGGCTTGCATCATCGGCTGGGGAAGCCTAGCCGGGAAGGTGTCTTTTCCCGTAAATCCGGCGGCCTCCATCTCCATGACCCATCCGATCGACAGCATCGAATTTGCCAGCCTTCTCTGCTCGCGCCTCTGCCATGACCTGCTGAGCCCCGTCGGGGCGCTCAACAATGGCCTGGAACTGATGGCTGACGAAACCGACCCGGACATGCGCCAGCGTTGCCTGGACCTGCTGGCCGACAGTGCCCGCACCTCGGCCAACAAGTTGAAATTCTTCCGCCTGGCCTTTGGTTCGGCGGGCGGTTTTGGCGATGCGGTGCCGCCGCATGAGGCGAAGGTCGCGATCGAGGGCATGTTCGCCTCGGGCCGGGTGAAGCTTGGCTGGATGGTCGAGGAACAGATGCTGGCCAAGCTCGCGGTCAAGGTGCTGCTCAATCTGGCGCTGATCGCTGGCGATGCGCTGGTGCGCGGCGGGCAACTCGACATCGGCGCGGAGAAGCGGCCGAGCGTGACCGAGATCGTGGTGCGGGGTGAGGGGCCCAAGGTCATTCTCGATCCCGAACTGCGCGCTGCGCTGGCGGGAACCTTGCCGGCCGGTGGCTTGGCGTCGCGCACGGCGGCCGCCTGGATGGTACGGGCGCTGGTGATGGAGGCTGGCGGCGAGATCGTGCTGTCGCCGCCGGGCGATTCGGTGCTGCTGTTCGGCGCCGCCATCCCTGACCGCGCAGAATAATTCGGGCTGGAATGAATCAGGGCAGCAGGGCGCGCAGGGCTGCGTCGTCCTGTCCCTCCAGTTCCAGCAACGCGGCATAGGGATCGCCCGTCAGACCCAGCAGCGCGGCAAAGGCGGGCTCGGTCTTCAGGCCGCGATGGCGCAAGGCCATGATCGCCTGCGCAAAAGCAGGACCGCCCAGATCGAGCAGTCGTTGCTCGACACGGAAATGGCGCCAGCCATGTTGCTGCGCGACCGGCAAGGCCTGGCCGAAAATTTCGAATGGCCAGTCCCACGCGCTGAAGCGGACGATCATGGCATCAAGGTTGGGGCGCGCATGAACCGCAAAATCGGGGCGATCGCCGAAATGCTCGGTCAGCAAGGCGGCAAAGGCATCGAAATCCCGCACCTCGCAGACGATATCGATGTCGCTGTCCGGCAGGTCGAGGCCAAGCGGCGGCGTGCCCGCAACATGCGGATCATAGGGCGCCAATAACCTCAGGACGTCGGTGCGTTGCAGCGCGACCTGATGCGCGACGCGGCTCATTTAGCCTCCATCTCCTCTGCGATCGCCGCAATCAGGTCTGCCGCCGGCAAGACACGGGCGAGGGGCGCGCCTTGGCCGGCCCATTGCGCGCCATAGCCGCCTTCGCCCTGGATCTTGGCGGCCGCGTTGAGCGCCTTCCCGGCGGCGTAGGTGCGTGGATAGTCGGGGACATCGTCACCATTTTCAGCGCCCCATTGGGTGAAGCGATTGGCAAGGCAGCGGGCCGGGCGGCCGGAAATGGCGCGGGTCATGACGGTGTGCTGGGCGGCCGGGCTGGCAAGCGCGGCGCGATAGGCGGCGTCGGCGCTGCTTTCCGGGCAGGCGATGAACGCCGTGCCCAGTTGTGCCGCCACCGCCCCCAGGTCGAGCGCGGCGCGCACGCCCCGTCCGTCCATGATGCCGCCTGCCGCGATCACCGGCAGGTCGGCCTTCGCCACCAGCAGGCGGGTCAGCGCGAAGGTGCCGAGCATCGCATCGGGCGCATCGGGATCGAACATGCCGCGATGGCCGCCGGCTTCAAATCCCTGCGCCACCAGAACATCGATGCCGGCGGTGCGGGCGGCGACCGCTTCGTCCAAATTGGTGACGGATGCGAGCAGCAGGCAACCCGCCTGCTTGAGCGCCGCGATCTGCTCAGCGCCGGGCAGCCCGAAATGGAAGCTGACCACGCGTGGGCGCGCTTCGACCAGCAGGTCGAGCATCGCCGGGTCTTCGGCAAAGCTGCGATAGATGGTCTCAAGGCCGGTGGGCGGCGCCGCATCCTGTGCGGCAAAGAGCGGCGCCAGCGCCGCCAGCCACGCTTGTTCCTCAGCCGGGCGCACGCGGGGCGGGGCATGGACGAACAGATTGACGTTGAACGGCCGGTCAGTGAGCGCGCGTGTTGCCGCAATCATGGCGCGGGCGCCCGCCGCATCGGTTGCGCCCACGGCGATCGATCCCAGCGCCCCGGCATTGCTGACGGCGGCGGCCATCGCCGGCGTCGATACGCCCGCCATCGGCGCCTGGATCAGGGGAAAGGAAAGGTCTAGCGCGTTGAACGGGTTCATGCAGTCCATGTGGGCGGTGGCGATCGATCCTGCAACAGGTGGATCAGACGTCGTCGTTGCCCACCGGGCCGCCTTCGCCTTCCATGCGGTTGATTGCGCGCACGTCGCGTGCGGTGAATTTCAGCCGAACGCCAGCGCCCTGTTCGCCATCCTCCGGCAGGAAGACGGCGCCGCCCTGTTCCAGTATCAGGCGCAGTCGTGCCTTGGCATCGTCACCCGGATCGGCGCGGCCGGCTTCGAAATCGGCCAGCATCGGCATATCGATCCCCGCAAGGCGAGCGACATGATCACGCGGCCATTCCACCAAGGCGCGGGCGGCGCGGGCAAGCTTTCCGCTGATCTCCAAGGCGAGTCTCCCTTCGTCTATGCGTGGCGCCCGAATAGAACAGCACGCCTGCCGCGCCGCAACGGAAAAGGCCCGGCCGCTTGCGCGACCGGGCCCGTCCTCCAGCAACCTGTGAAAGGATCAGGCGCTGTAATACATGTCGAATTCGACCGGCGAGGGCGCCATTTCCCAGCGATACACTTCGGGCCACTTCAGTTCGATATAGGCATCGATCTGGTCCTTGGTGAACACGTCGCCCTTGAGCAGGAACTCATAGTCGGCTTCGAGGCTGTTCAGCGCTTCACGGAGCGAACCACAGACGGTCGGCACCTGGCTCAGCTCTTCGGGCGGCAGGTCATAGAGATTCTTGTCCATCGCGGCGCCCGGGTGGATCTTGTTCTCGATGCCGTCGAGGCCGGCCATCAGCAGCGCGGCGTAGCAGAGATAGGGGTTGGCCATCGCGTCGGGGAAGCGGAATTCCACACGCTTTGCCTTGGCGCCGGCGCCGTAGGGAATACGGCAGGAGGCCGAACGGTTGCGGGCCGAATAGGCGAGCAGAACCGGGGCTTCGAAGCCCGGCACCAGGCGCTTGTAGCTGTTGGTGGTCGGGTTGGTGAAGGCGTTGAGGGCCTTGGCGTGCTTGATGACGCCGCCGATGAAGTAGAGGCAGGTGTCGGACAGGCCGGCATAGCCTTCGCCCGCGAACAGCGGCTTGCCGTTTTCCCAGATCGACATGTGGGTGTGCATGCCCGAACCATTGTCCTGCGCGATCGGCTTGGGCATGAAGGTCGCGGTCTTCCCATAGGCCTGGGCGACCATCTGCACGACATACTTATAGATCTGCATGCGGTCGGCGGTCTGGACCAGCGTACCGAAGGTCAGGCCCAGTTCGTGCTGCGCGGCGGCGACTTCATGGTGATGCTTGTCGCAGGGCAGGCCCATTTCGAGCATGGTCGACACCATTTCGGCGCGGATGTCGGTGCAGGGATCGACCGGCGCGACGGGGAAATAGCCGCCCTTGGCGCGCGGACGGTGACCCAGGTTGCCGCCTTCATATTCCTTGCCGGTGTTGGTCGGCAGTTCGATGTCGTCGATCTTGTAGTAGCTCTGCGAGTAGTCATTCTCGAAGCGCACATCGTCGAACATGAAGAATTCGGCTTCCGGGCCGACATAGATGGTGTCACCGAAGCCGGCCGACTTGACGAACGCCTCGGCGCGCTTGGCGCACGAACGCGGGTCGCGGGCATAAAGTTCGCCGGTGTCGGGCTCGACGATGTCGCAGAAGATGATCAGCATCGGGGTCGCGCTGAACGGATCGACATAGACGGCGTCCAGGTCGGGCTTCAGGATCATGTCCGACTCGTTGATCGCCTTCCAGCCTTCGATCGACGAACCGTCGAACATCAGGCCCTGGGTCAGCTCATCTTCGCCGAGGACCGAAGACACCATGGTCAGGTGCTGCCACTTGCCCTTGGGATCGGTGAAACGGACATCGACCCACTCGATTTCCTTTTCTTCGATCATCTTCAGGATGTCTTTTGGCGTGTTGGCCATGTGCAGTTGCCCTTCTCTATGGATACCCCCCCGAAGGGGTCGTTGAAGCCTGTGTCCGCCGGACCCCTGTCCGCCGGCTAGAACCTGTCGAAAATTAGATGGCGTCGCTGTCGCGTTCGCCGGTGCGGATGCGCACCGCGCCCTCGATGGCGGAAATGAAGATCTTGCCGTCGCCGATGCGGCCGGTCTGGGCGGCGCTGCAGATCGCTTCGACGACCCGGTCGGCCAGGGCGTCGTCGACAACGACCTCCAGCTTCACCTTGGGCAGGAAGTCGACGACATATTCGGCGCCGCGATACAGTTCGGTATGGCCCTTCTGGCGGCCGAAGCCCTTCGCCTCGGTGACGGTGATGCCGGATACGCCCACTTCGTGCAGCGCTTCCTTCACCTCGTCCAGCTTGAACGGCTTGATGATCGCCTCGATCTTCTTCATCACTTAATCCCAACCCATGACGCACGAACGGACGCGGGTTGGCCCCGCATCCTTCAACCTTCAAGCGACGATCATCATGCCCCCCGAGGCAAGCGCCGTCTCCCTTAACAATCAATTACCGTGCCAAGTGGCGAATCGCTAGGCCTGCTTTCGGCGATGCAGCAATCTTTGTCCATATTGCCCGGATTCCGGGCAATATCATGTCATTCTGCCTGTTTTTTGGGCAGTGGTTGAACGATCCATCATGCAAAAGGCCCGCCCCGTCGACGCCGGTCAGTTATGACCCCGATGGCATGAACGGAGCGGGCCTTTGGGACCGCCATGGGCAGGCAGAAATCAGCGCGCGTAGGGCGGGCAGTCGAGGCCGGTCGGGCTCTTGGTAAAGATCTCGCAGCCGGTTTCGGTGATGCCGATGCTGTGTTCGAACTGGGCCGACAGGGTGCGGTCGCGCGTCACCGCCGTCCAGCCATCGTCCAGCATCTTCACGCCGGGCTTGCCGATATTGATCATCGGCTCGATCGTGAAGAACATGCCGGGCTTCAATTCCGGACCGGTGCCGGGGCGGCCGACATGGACCACTTCGGGGCTGTCATGGAAGACGCGGCCCAGGCCATGGCCACAGAAATCGCGGACCACCCCGTAACGATGCTTTTCGGCATGGCGCTGGATGACATGGCCGATGTCGCCCAGATGATTGCCGGGCTTGGCCTGCTCGATGCCCAGCATCAGGCATTCATAGGTGATCTCGACCAGCCGCTTCGCCTTGATCGGCGCATCGCCGGCGATGAACATGCGGCTGGTGTCGCCATGCCAGCCATCGACCAGCGGGGTGACGTCGATATTGAGAATATCGCCGTCCTTGAGCTTGTAATCGCCCGGAATGCCATGGCAGATGACATTGTTGAGCGAGATGCAGCAGCTATGGGTATAGCCGCGATAGCCCAGGGTCGCCGGCACGCCGCCGCCGTCCAGCGTCATGCGGCGGACAATGTCGTCCAGTTCGCCGGTGGTCACGCCCGGCACCACATGGGGCACCAGCGCGTCGAGGATCTCTGCGGCCAGTCGGCCGGCCTTGCGCATGCCTTCGAAACCGGCCGCGTCATAGAGCTTGATCGCGGTCGAGCGGGAAACCGGCGCGTCGGCCGTCATCGTCATATATTCGGTCATGTGGTTGATATAGACCCTGCGATCCGGCATTGCGAGTGTCTTCGCTCAGCCCCGCGGTCGCTATCAGGAAAAGAGAAACGGACATGGTGATGGAAGGCGGATGCGCCTGTGGTGAGGTGCGCTATCGGGTCGATGCCGACCCCATCTTCGTCAACAACTGCCATTGCAGCCTGTGTCAGCGACAGAGCGGCGCGGCGTCTGCTGTCAATGCCTTTGTCGAGGTCGATCATCTTCACCTCCTGTCTGGGCAGTTGAGCGAACATGTCGTGCCGACCGGCAGCGGCAAGACCCAGGTGATCGTGCGCTGCGCCAATTGCGGCACGGCGGTCTGGAGCTTCTATCCCCGTCTTGGCCGGGCGGGCGCGGCGATCCGCGTCGGGACGCTGGACGATCGCTCGGCGATCCGGCCCGATGCCGCGATCTTCGTCGCCGACCGGTCAGACTGGACCGCCTTGCCCGCCGACGTGCCGGTCTTCGAGGCGAGCTACAAGCCGGCGGACGTCCTGCCGCCCGATCGACTGGCCCGGCTGATGGCGCTCGCCGCCCGTGCGGAGCCGCTGGCATGAGCGACCGCATCTGGACCGCCGCCGTGATTGTGATCGGCGATGAAATCCTGTCTGGCCGCATCCAGGACAAGAATGTCGCGCAGATCGCCACCTGGCTCAATGTCCAAGGCATCCGCCTGCGGGAGGTGCGGGTGGTGCCCGACGTGCAGGACGCGATCGTCGAGGCGGTCAACATATTGCGTGCCCGCAACGACTATCTCTTCACCACCGGCGGCATCGGCCCGACCCATGACGACATCACGGTCGATGCGATCGCGGCGGCGCTGGGCATCGGCGTCGAGATCCATCCGGAGGCGCGGGCGATATTGGAGCGCTATTATGTCACGCGTGGGGGCCTTACCGACGCGCGGCTGCGCATGGCGCGGGTGCCGGCGGGCGCCGACCTCATCGAAAACCGGATGTCGGGCGCGCCGGGCATTCGCCACGGCAATATCTTCATCATGGCCGGGGTGCCGCACATCACCGCCGGCATGCTCGACAGCCTGACCGGCACGCTGGAAGGCGGCTTGCCGGTCCTGTCGGCGACGATCGGCTGCTGGGTCGCGGAAAGCGAGATCGCCGACCTGCTCGGCGCCACCGAACGCGCCCATGAGGGCGTCCAGATCGGCAGCTACCCCTTCTTCCGCGAAGGGCGCACCGGCGCCAATTTCGTCATCCGCTCGACCGACCAGGCGGTGCTGGACGCGTGCGTCGCGGACCTCAGCGCCGCGCTGACTGCCGGCGGCTGGCCCCCGGTGCCCGGCGGCATCTAGCCAAGAAACATCCGTTGCGGTGACAAGAAGGCCTGGCGGCGGTACAGCGCAGTTCCACTTCTAAAAGAGAATTCTGTATGCTTACCGCGCGAACCTATAGTGTCACGATAGCGCGCAACTGGCGCGAGCTTTACGAAGCGATCTGGCAGCCGGAGATATTCCCGAAATGGGCATCGGGCCTGACCGAGGCCGATCTGCGCAGGGGCGGCACCGGATGGATTGCCGACGGTCCCGATGGGCCGATCGTGGTTCGCTTCACGCCGCACAATGAATTTGGCGTGATGGATCATTTCGTCGAGACCGGTGATGGCCGGGAGGTTCATGTCCCGCTGCGCGTCATTGAGAATGGGGATGGGGCAGAGGTGATGCTGACGCTTTTTCGCCAACCCGGTATGAGTGACGAAGATTTCGCGCGCGACGCCAAGTGGATTACCCGCGATCTGCGCGCGCTGCGTGATTATGCAAAGACGCAAGGCTAAGGGCTGATATCGATCCCGCCCAGGCGGCTCAGCTTTCCGGACGGGTCCAGATCCAGCTGCCGCCGATCAGCGCGGCGGCCAGCGGGATCAGATACCAGGGGAAGGGGGAGAAGATCAGCGCCAGGATCGCGCTAAAGGCGAAGGCGCCGAGCGCGGCCTTCTTGCCCTTGCGGCTGATCGCTCCGCGTTCGCGCCAGCGACGGATATGCGGGCCGAAATGCTTGTGATCCAGTAGCTTTGCCTCCAGTTCCGGGCTGGAGCGGGCAAAGCAATAGGCCGCGAGGATCATGAAAGGGACGGTCGGCAGCAGCGGCAGGAAGGCGCCCAGCGTGCCCAATCCGATCGAGATGAAGCCGGTAATGAGATAGAGATGGCGCCGCACCCGTCGATCCCGTCTGGAATGGGCCGATGCGGCCCGGTCTGTCCTGTCTATGCTATTGATTTGCAGGAACGCAATTGCCTTTCGTCGCGCGCCTTTTGTTAGGCGGCCGGCAGGCGCAGGCGGACCAGCAGTCCGCCCAGATCCTCACTCTCCTCTAGTGCCACCGACCCGCCATAGATTTCGGCGACGTCGCGGACGATCGCGAGGCCAAGGCCAGTGCCGGGCTTACCCGAATCGAGGCGTACGCCGCGATCGAAGATGCGCACCCGGTCGGCCTCGGGGATGCCCATGCCGTCATCCTCGACCATGATCTCGACCATTGCGCCAACCCGGCTGACCGTCGCGAACACGCTGCCACCGCCATATTTGGCGGCATTCTCGACCAGATTGCCCAGCATTTCGTCCAGATCCTGCCGCTCGACGCGGACCGCCGCATGCTTGTCGCCGTCCATGTCGACCCGCGCATCCTGATAGAGATGGCGCACCGCGCGCTCGACCGCCTCCAGGCTGGCCCAGACCTCGGCCCGGCTCTGCGCTGCGCCGCGCCGGCCGACGGCGCGGGCGCGGGCGAGATGATGGTCGACCTGGCGCCGCATCGTCGTCGCCTCGCGCACGACCGTTTCGCCCAGGTCCGGCGCATTGGCGGTCGCGGCGTTCATGATGACGGTCAGCGGCGTCTTGAGCGCATGGGCGAGGTTGCCGGCATGGGTGCGCGCTTCCTCTGCCTGCCGCTCATTATGGGCGAGCAGGGCGTTCAGTTCCTCGACCATCGGCAGCACTTCGGCGGGCATGGGTTCGGTCACCCGGCTCTTGTCGCCATCGCGCATCTTGATGATTTCCAGCCGCACCTTGCGCAGCGGCCGCAGGCCATAGATGGTTTGCAAGGTGGCGAGCACGATCAGGCCCAGCGCCAGCAGCGCGAAGCTCTTGAACAGGGTGGAGCGCAGCGTCTTGATCTGGCCATCGAGGCCCTGGCGCGCCTGCGCGACCATGAACATCCAGCGCGCGTCGGAACCGGGCAGGATGACGCTGCGCTCCATGACGCGCAGATCCTCGCCGGGAAACTGCTTGCTGTCATAGACATGGAAATTGCGGTCGGCATGGTCGCCCGGCACCTTGAGCGCCCGGTCCCAGAGTGATCGCGACCGCCAATCCTCATGCCCCTTGGCGCTGATCTGGTAATAGAGGCCGCTATTGGGTTCCAGGAAGCGCTGGTCGGCCAGTTCGCGGTTGAACAGCACTTCGCCGTCCGGGCCGATCTCGGCCGCCGCGATCATCGCGGTCAGCACATAATTCATGCCGTCGTCGAAATTGCGCGTCACCGCGTCCGACAGCACCCGGTCGAGCGCGACGCCGCCGCCCAGCAGCAGCACGCTGATCCACAGCGCGGCAATGCCGATCATGCGGCGGCTGATCGACCCGGTGGACCGGACGGGGGAGGGCGACGGGCTGGCCATGCAAAATGATCCTACACCCGTTCACTGCATACGCAGCCGAGAAACATGGCCGATGGGACGGACCTGTTCGCCTGTCGACTTCGCCCGCAGCGAACGGAGGCGGATGGGGCGCGGATCAGCGCCCCGGCTCGTCCAGGCTGTAGCCAAGGCCGCGGATGGTGGTGATGACATCGGCGCCGAGTTTCTTGCGGATGCGCGTCACGAACACCTCGATCGTGTTGGAATCACGGTCGAAATCCTGGTCGTAAATATGTTCGATCAGCTCGGTGCGGCTGACCACCTTGCCCTTGTGGTGGAGCAGATAGGACAACAGCTTATATTCCTGCGCCGTCAGCTTCACCGGATCGCCCTTGAGCGTCACCTTGCCCGAACGGGTGTCGAGGCGGACGTCGCCGGCGATCAGTTCGCTCGACGCGTTGCCGCTGGCACGGCGGATGAGCGCGCGCAGGCGGGCGATCAGTTCCTCGCTCTGGAAGGGCTTGGCCAGATAATCGTCGGCGCCGGCATCGAGGCCCGCGACCTTGTCGGACCAGCTATCGCGCGCGGTCAGCACCAGCACCGGGAAGCTGCGGCCTTCCTTGCGCCAGCGATCAAGCACGATCAGGCCGTCGATCGTCGGCAGGCCCAGGTCCAGGACCACGGCGTCATAATTTTCGGTCGAGCCCAGGAAATGGCCATCCTCGCCATCGGTGGCGAGGTCGACGGCATAGCCGGCACCTTCCAGCGTGTTCCTGAGCTGCTGGCCCAGACTCGGTTCATCCTCGACGATCAGCAGGCGCATAGGGTTCCGTTTCTTGTTATCGACGCAATGGGTTTGGCCGGCACGCGGTCAGCGTGCCCAGCCGATGATATCGCCTGTCCGGCCGTCGGCATCAACCCACATCACCTTGCCGTCCTTCACATATTTCAGGCGATAGCGATTGGTGGAGGGGTTGAACTCGCTGCCGACATAGGTGGCACCGCCCACCTGGGCGTCGACCCGGCGCTTGATCATCGAAAAGGGCATGACCTGGCCGTCCAGCATCGCGCGGCGCGCGGCATCCTGCTCGTCACGGCGGCCACCGGCCTCTGCGACCGTTGTCATCAGGGACAGGGCCAGTAGGGCGCCCAGTCCGGCAGTCAGGCTTTTGGCGATCATTGTCATGGGCATGGCATAGGCGAAGCGCATTGAACAGGTGGTGAATGACCGGTCATTCCGCGCTGGAAAGGAGCGGCCGGGCGAATTAGGCTTGCCAGCCATGCAGATGGAAGATGACAGGCCCGTAGCCGATGCGCCCTTGTGGCGCTCCGTTCCGCGCTGGTGGCGCAGCCATGTGATCCGCGGGATCGATCATCAGGCGGTGCTCGAAAGGGTCCGGGCCGATGATGGCTGGACCCCGTCCTACGCCTTCATGATCCTGATGTCGGCGGGCATTGCGGTGCTCGGCCTGCTGCTCTCCTCGCCGGCCGTGGTGATCGGCGCGATGCTGATCTCACCGCTGATGGGGCCGATCGTCGGGCTGGGCTTTGGCCTCGCCATGACCGATGCGCGTGAAATCCGCCGGACGATCGTCGCGCTGGCGGGCGGGGCGCTGGTGGCGATTGCGTTCACCGCCTTCATCGTCCTGCTGTCGCCGTTGCAGACGGTGACCAGTGAAATCGCCGCGCGCACCCGGCCCAATCTGTTCGACCTGATGGTCGCGCTCTTTTCCGCGCTGGCGGGCGCCTATGCGATGATTCGCGGCAAGGCGGGCACGATCGTCGGCGTCGCAATCGCCACCGCGCTGATGCCGCCGCTGGCAACGGTGGGCTTTGGACTGGCGACGCTTAACGCAACAGTCGCGGGCGGTGCCTTCCTGCTCTTCTTCACCAATTTCGTGACGATCGCCCTGGCTGCGGCGATCATGGCGCGCCTCTATGGTTTTGGCCGGCGGCTGTCGCCCAGCCAGAGCTGGCTGCAGATGGTTTTCATCGGTGCCATCTTCCTGGCGCTGGCAGTGCCGCTCGGCCTATCGCTCGGCCAGATCGCTTGGGAAGCGCGGGCCGCCCGCGATGCCCGCGACGTCATCCGGCGCGAATTTCCCGATGGCGCCCGGATCGCGCAGCTAGACCTGGATTTCGCCGCCAAGCCGCTTGCCGTGACCGCCAGCGTCCTCACCAGCCATTATGAGCGCGACGCGTCCGAGCGGGCCGGCCATATTCTGGGCGACATGCTGGGCAAGCCGGTGTCGTTGGATATCGAACAGATCCGGGTGGGTGAGGGGACGGATGCCGACAATGCCCAGTTGCTCGCCGCCCAGACCGCCCGGCGTGAGGTGCAGGGCCAGGTCGATCGCCTGACCGACCGGCTGGCACTGGTCGCCGGGGCCAATCCCGATGCGGTGACGGTGGATACCGCGCGCAAACGGGCGGTGGTGCGGGCGCGGGCTTTGCCGGATGCGGGCCTCGGCGCCTATTGGGCGCTGGAGCGGCGGGCGGCGGCGGCAACGCCCGGCTGGGCAATAGAGATTACGCCGCCGACCCTGCCACTGCCGTCGCTGGCACTGGATGATGAAGGGACCGTGACGGACAAGGATCGGTTGGCGCTTGTGCTGTGGGCGGGGCAGCGCACCGGCCTGCCGATCAACCTGTCGATCAAGGGGGAGGGGCATGAGGGGCTGCTCAAGCCCTTTGCCGATCGTGGCATCGACGCGCGGCTGGTCAAAGGCGCCAGCGCGGACCTTGCGGTGCCGCACTGGCGCGTCGAGGAATGACGGTTTAGCGTTCCAGCGCGTACTGGACCGTCAGGCTGATCGATGCGCTGACCTGGCCGGGTTCCACCGGGGTTGGCGCGGCGTCGGCCTTGAACCGGGCCGCCATCAGCGGCATCGGCGCATTGCCGCCGCTGCTGCTTTCCGAGATCGAGACCAGCCGGGCCGAGCGATAGCCCGCCGCCTGGGCATAGAAATCGGCCTGGGCCTTGGCCGTCTTGAGCGCGGTGGCGCGGGCCTGGGCCTGAAGCGGGCTCGGATCCTCGACCGAGAAGCTGGGGCCGTTGATGTTGGTCGCGCCGGCCTGCACCAGGGTATCGAGCAGTGCGCCGACCTTCTTCACGTCGCGCACCTTGACGCTCAGCTGGTTCGACGCCTCATAGCCCAGGAAACGCGGACCGGACGGCTGGCCGTCGCGGTTGCTATAATCATATTGGGCGTTGAGGTTGATGCCGCTGGTCTGGATGTCGGCCTTGGCGATGCCGGCCTTGGCCAGCGCCGCGATCAGCCCGTCCATCTTGCTGGCATTGTCCTTCATCGCCTGGGCCGCGGTCGGGGCCTTGGTCTGGACGCCGGTGCCGATGGTCGCGACGTCAGGCGCGGCCTCGACGCTTTCGGTGACGTTCAACGTCACCACCGGCGCGGTCTCGGCGATGGTGACGCTGGTCTGGGCAACAGCCGCGACAGGCAGTGCGGCGGCGCCGAGCGCCATCAGGGCGAGAGCGGATTTCATGGACATGGTCTCCTCTGTAAGTCCTGCACCCGTTTTTGGCCGGGGTGCGATGAATGGACGCTGTCCTGCGTTGAAAGCCGTCCGACAGCTTTCCGGTTCCACTCTTGCCCCAACGCCCGATAGGCCCTAGCTGCACCGCCATGGCAGCACCCATTCTCTCGTTCGAAAATCTCGGCCTCTCGCAGGGCAGCCACTGGCTGTTCCGGCATATCGACATCCATGTCGGCCAGCGTGACCGGCTGGCGCTGATCGGGCGCAACGGCGCGGGCAAGACGACCTTGCTCAAGCTGATCGGCGGTCAGATCGAGGCGGATGAGGGCATTCGTTCGGTGCAGCCGGGCGCGCGGGTGGTGACGCTGGAGCAGGATCCGGATGTCAGCGCCTTCAAGACGCTGCATGATTTTGCGCTGGCCGGCGCATTCGCGCCGCCCGCCCATGAGGTCGAGGCGATCGCCGACCAGCTGGGCATCGACCTGTCGCGCGAGGCCGCGACCGCGAGCGGCGGTGAGCGCCGCCGCGCGGCGATCGCCCGCGCGCTGGCGAGCGAACCCGACCTGCTGCTGCTGGACGAGCCGACCAACCATCTGGATATCGCGGCGATCGACTGGCTGGAAAGCTGGCTCGCCCGTTATACCGGCGCCTTCATCGTCATCAGCCATGACCGTGCCTTCCTGACCCGCCTGACCCGCCAGACCTTGTGGCTCGACCGTGGCCAGATGCGCCGTAACGAGATCGGCTTCGGCGGTTTCGAGGACTGGATGGAAGCGGTCTATGCCGAGGAGGCGCGCGCCGCCGAGAAGCTGGACGCCAAGCTCAAGATCGAGGCGCACTGGCTGGAGCGCGGTGTGACCGCACGGCGCAAGCGCAACCAGGGGCGCCTCGCCAAGCTGTGGGAGATGCGCGCCCAGCGTGCCGCAATGCAGGGGCCGCAGGGCACTGCCAAGATCGCGGTGGCGAGCGACGACAGCAAGACCAAGAGCGTCATCAAGGCCGAGCATGTCACCAAGAATTTCGGTGACCGCACGATCATCAACGACTTCTCGCTGCGCGTGCAGCGTGGCGACCGGATCGGCATCGTCGGCGGCAATGGTGCGGGCAAGTCGACCCTGTTGAAGCTGCTGACCGGCGAACTGGCGCCCGATAGCGGCGCAGTGACGCTGGCCAAGACGCTGGACATGATCTTCATCGACCAGCAGCGCAGCCTGATGCAGGGCGACAAGAGCGTGCGCGACGTGCTGGCCGAGGGCGGCGACTGGATCGACGTGCGCGGCGTGCGGAAGCATGTCCATGGCTATCTCAAGGACTTCCTGTTCGATCCCTCGCTGGCCGAGGCCAAGGTCGGCACCCTGTCGGGTGGCGAGCGCTCGCGCCTGTTGTTCGCGCGCGAATTTGCCCGCGAATCCAACCTGCTGGTGCTGGACGAACCGACCAACGACCTCGACCTCGAAACGCTCGACCTGCTGCAGGAAGTCATCGCGGACTATGATGGCACGGTGCTGATCGTCAGCCATGACCGCGATTTCCTCGATCGCACCGTGACCGTTACGCTCGGCCTCGACGGATCGGGCAAGGTCGATGTGATCGTCGGCGGCTATGCCGACTGGATCGCCAAGCGCGATCCGCGCCGTGCGCCCAAGGCGGAGAAGAAGGAGGCTGCGGCCCCGCCGCCGCCCAAGCCGGCCTCGACCAAGCTGACCTACAAGGACCAGCGCGACCTCGACCTGCTGCCCAAGAAGATCGAGGAACTGGAAGCGGCGATCGCCCGCGACGAGGAGGCGCTGGCCGACCCGGCGCTTTATACCCGCGACCCGAAGAAATTCGCGGCGCTGACGGCTGCGATCGAGAGGGCGCGGGCGGAGAAGGACGCGGCCGAGGAACGCTGGCTGGAACTGGCGGAGAAGGCCGAGGGCTTGGGCTGAGCCCCTTGCGCTGTCCCCTGCATCTGATAGCCAACGGGCTGGATGATCTGACAGGGGGCTCCATCATATGACCACGCCGCGCGTCGAGCCGCCACGGCCGCATCATGCCGTCCATTATGTCAACCGGGTCGGCTGGCTGCGCGCGGCCGTGCTGGGCGCCAATGACGGCATCGTGTCGACCGCCAGCCTGATGACCGGGATCGCCGCATCGGGCGCGACGGGCGAGTCCATATTATTGTCGGGCATTGCCGCCTTGGTGGCCGGCGCCATGTCGATGGCGGCGGGCGAATATGTGTCGGTGAGCGCCCAGTCGGACACAGAGCGTGCAGATCTTGCCAAGGAAAAGAAGGCGCTGGCGACGCAGCCTCATGCGGAATGGGAGGAGCTGCGCGACATTTATGTCGAGCGCGGGCTGGACCGGGACTTGGCTGGGCAGGTGGCTACCCAGTTGATGGCGACCGATCCGCTGGGCGCCCATGCCCGCGACGAGCTTGGCATTTCCGACCTCAGCACGCCGCGGCCGGTACAGGCGGGGCTGGCCTCGGCAGCGAGCTTCGCCTGTGGCGCGGCGCCGCCGGTGGTCGCCGCAGCCATCGCGCCGTCGCTGGCCGGGATCAGCGTCGTGCCGGTGTCGCTGCTCTGCCTACTGCTGCTTGGCTATGTCGGGGCGCGGCTGGGCGGGGCGCGGCCGGGCCGGTCGATGCTGCGCACCATCTTCTGGGGCGCGCTGGCGATGGCTGTCACCGCTGCGGCGGGCCATCTTTTCGGCGCCGCCATATGATGGCAAGGTCCGCCGCCTGATATCCAAGGGAGATGATGCATGACCGCAATCCAGCAGATACCGCTCAAGACCATCAAGGGCGCCGACGCGACCCTGGCCGATTATGCCGGCAAGGTGGTGCTTGCGGTCAATGTCGCCTCCAAATGCGGGCTGACGCCGCAATATGAGGGGCTGGAAAAGCTCTATGCCGATTATCGGGACAAGGGGCTGGTGGTTGCCGGCTTCCCCGCCAATGATTTCGGTGCCCAGGAACCGGGCAGCAACGACGAGATCGCCACCTTCTGCACCACCAATTTCGGCGTCGATTTTCCGATGTTCGAGAAGATCGTGGTCAGCGGGCCGGACAAGCATCCGTTCTACGCCGCGCTGACGAGCGCACTGCCCGAAGCGCAGGGCGATGGCAACAGCTTCCGCGAGCGCCTCAAGGGCTATGGCATGACGCCCAATCCGGTGCCGGAAATCCTATGGAATTTCGAGAAGTTCGTAATCGCCAAGGATGGCAGCGTCGCGGCCCGCTTCGCACCGACAATGGCGCCCGACGATCCGGCGCTGGTTGCTGCGATCGAAACCGAACTGGCGAAATAAGCGTCCGACGGGTGGCGTGTCTGCGCGCGCCACCCGTTCTATTCTACGGCTGCCCCGGAGCGGCCCATTTTTCCTTTGTTTCGGTGAAGTTACGAACCCATGCGACAGACTATTGTGAAGGCGGCGCTGTGCGGCGCGATGCTGCTGGCGACCACGGCACAGGCGGCGCTGAGCCCGGCCGAGCAGAAGATCGGTGCCAGCGTCGATGCCGGTCATGAGCCCGCGATCGCCCTGCTGGAAAAGATCGTGAACCAGAATAGCGGGTCGATGAATGTCGTCGGCGTCAAGGCGGTGGCCGACATGCTGCGTCCCGAGTTCGAGGCGCTGGGCTTCACCGTTACCTGGAAACCGATGGATGCGGTCAAGCGCGCCGGCCATTTCATCGCCGTTCACAAGGGCAAGGTCGGCACGACGAAGATGCTGCTGATCGGCCATCTCGACACGGTGTTCGAGCCGGACTCGCCGTTCCAGACCTTCAAGCGCGAGGGCGACTGGGCTGCCGGACCGGGTGTCGGCGACGACAAGGGCGGAGTGGTGACGATGCTGCTGGCCCTGAAGGCGATGCAGGCGGCCGGCACGCTGAAGAACGCCAATATCGATGTGGTGCTGACCGGTGACGAGGAGGATTCGGGCGATCCGGTCTCGATCTCGCGCGCTGATCTGATCGCGGCCGGCAAGCGCGCCGACGTCGCGCTCGATTTCGAGGGGCTGAGCCGCGAGGACGGCAAGGATATGGGCTCGATCGCGCGCCGCTCCTCCAACAGTTGGACGCTGACCACCAGCGGCAAGTCGGCGCACAGTTCGGGCATCTTCTCGGCCGCCGCCGGTGATGGCGCCGTCTATGAAATGGCGCGGATCATCACCGCTTTCCGCAAGGAATTGCCGGAACCCAACCTGACCTTCAATGTCGGCCTGATCGGTGGCGGCCAGAGCGCCGATGTCGACAAGGACGGGGTGCGCATCGCCGTGACCGGCAAGACCAACATCATCCCGCCGATCGCTGTCGCCAAGGGCGATTTCCGCACGCTCAGCCAGGACCAGACCGAGCGGGTGCGGGCGAAGATGCAGGCGATCGTCGATACCGGCCATCTGCCCGGCACTGGTGCCAGCATCGCCTTTGACCTGGGCTATCCCTCCATGGCACCAACCGCGGGCAACCGCGCGCTGCTGGGCAAGCTCAATGGCATCAACAAGGATCTGGGCCTGCCCGAAATGCCTGAGCTTGATCCGCTCAAGCGCGGCGCCGGCGATATCAGCTTCGTCGCGCAGGATGTCGACGGGCTGGTGGGTCTTGGCCTCGCCTCGACCGGCGACCATAGCCCGGCGGAAAAGGCGGACCTGTCCACCATGCCGCGCCAGGCCAAGCGGGCGGCCATATTGATGACCCGTTTGTCGGCCGAGAAGGGCCGGAAATGATCGATCCTCGGGCGCCGGCTTCCGCTGGCGCCCGATAGCGGCTACGGAAAGCCATGCTGCCGCCGACCCCGACGATCGCCACCCATATCGGACCCGTGCTGGAGGCGTTGAGCCTGATCGGCACCTTCGTCTTTGGGGCTTCCGGCGCATTGGCTGCCGCGCGCCTGCGCCAGACATTGGTGACCTTTGCCTTCTTCGCCCTGCTGACCGGGGTGGGCGGCGGCACGGTGCGCGACCTGCTGATCGATGCGCCGGTCTTCTGGATCCATGATCCGGCGCCTTCGATTGTCTGCATGGCCGCCGCCATTACCGTCTGGATCACGCCGCGCTGCTGGTGGAGCGATCATGCGCTCGACTGGCTCGATGCGATCGGGCTGGCTGCCTTCGCGGTCTTTGGCGCGGCTAAGGCGATGAGCTTTGGCGTGCCGCCCTTTGTCGCGGGAATGATGGGCGTGGTCACCGGCTGCGTCGGCGGGATCATGCGCGACACGCTGGCCGGCGAGCCGTCGATCCTGCTGCGCCCGGAACTCTATGTCACGGCCGCGGCGTTCGCCTCCGGCCTGTTCGTGCTGTTGCGGCTGGCCGGGCTGGATGTGCCGGTCGCCGGCGTGATCGCGGCGCTGCTGGGATTTGGCCTGCGGGCGCTGGCAATCCGCCGTGGGCTGGGGTTGCCCGCCTACAAGGAGGCGGGCGAGTGATCGTCCTGCTTCGGGATCGTCACTTCCCGTTTCGATATTCCAGCGCCGGTCCCTTGTCGCCCAGCAGCGAGCGATAGACGAAATCCTTGCCGCGTCGGCGATCCAGTTCGGCCTTCGCCTCCGCCAGCGTGTCCGGGCTCTGGAACAGTTGCGCGGCGGTCAGCGCCATCGCCTTGGCAGCGACGACCGCGCCCTTGGTGCCGACGCTGGTGCCGCTGGCGGCTACCGCCTGCCAACTGTGCGGCGGGGTGCCCGGCGCCCAGGTGGCCGCGACCATGCCGACCGTCGGCGTCGTGTAGCTGACATCGCCGACATCGGTGGAGGCCGGCGTCAGGCCGCCGCTGCTATAGGCCTCGACGCTGCCGTCGCCCATGCGTGTGCCCTTGGGGAAACTCGACTGGATCTGGGTGATGAAGGCCTGTTCCTGCGCATTGTAGCTGGGCAGGGTCACCTGTTTCAGATTGTCATACATGACATGGCCCAGCGTGTCGTTGGGCAGCAGGTCGAAGGTGCCGCCGACCTGATTGAACTCGACCGTGGTGCCGGTGCCCATGGCCGCGCCCTCGGCCGCCTTCTTCACCCGGTCCATGATGTCGGCGACCACCTGCTGGTTGGGGTGGCGGACATAATAATAGACCTCGGCCGTGTCTGGCACGACATTGGGCGCCTTGCCGCCATCGGTGATGACATAATGGATGCGGGTTTCCTGCGGCACATGTTCGCGCATCATGTTGACCATCGCATCCATCGCCTCGACCCCGTCGAGCGCGGAGCGGCCGCGTTCGGGCGCGGCGGCGGCATGGGCGGCGGTGCCGTGGAAGCGGAACTTGCCGCTGATATTGGCGAGCGCGGTATTCTGCGACGCGCTGTTGCTGTCGGCGGCATGCCAGTGGATCATCGCCGACACGTCCTTGGTCAGTCCCGCGCGGACGATGAAGACCTTGCCCGATCCGCCTTCCTCCGCCGGGGTGCCATAGAGGCGCAGTTCGCCCTTGATCTTGTGCGCGACCATCCAGTCCTTGGTGGCGATCGCAGCCGCGACCGAGGCGGCCCCGAACAGATTATGGCCGCAGCCATGGCCGGCAATGCCCTCGATCGGCTTGCGCACCGGCTCGGCCGCCTGGGGCAGGCCGGGCAGCGCGTCATATTCGGCAAGCAGGCCGATCACCGGACCGTCGCCGGTCCTGAAGCGGGCGACGAAGGCGGTCGGCATGCCGGCGATCCCGGCCTCGACCGTGAAGCCGGCGGCCTTCAACTGCTGCTGCAACAGGGCCGAACTCTTGGTCTCCTGAAAGCCGATCTCGGCATAGTTCCAGATCTGCAGCGCGTTCTTGGCCAGCGTGTCCGCACCGCGATCGACATCCGCCATGATCGCCATCTTGTCGCCATCGGCCAGCGGCCCGGCCAGGGCGGGCGCCGATGCGCCGAGCGCGAGGAGGGCGAGGAAGGAGCGGGCGAAGCGTGACATGGAAGGATCCCCTGGCTGCATGAAGCGGGGCGGTCCGCACCATCCCCCACTGGTGAAACGGCTTATCGATCAGGGCGATGGATACCACCATCACAAAAGTGAAATTTTTGATGGGGGAAATTTTCGGGCCTGCGTCTCCGACAATGAGAGGGTTTCCGGCCACGAGCCGGACGAGGGGACAACCTCAAAAGATCAGAGCCCATCCGAAGGGATCGGATGGCGGGAGCTAGGGGAAGACATATGGGTGTGTATCGGAACAAGGGAGCCTGCGCGGCGAGCCTGATCGCCATGGGATGGGCCATGACCGCAGGCAGCGCATTGGCGCAGGACGCCGCCCCGGCGGCGGATGCGGCGGACGGCATCGTCGTCGTCGGCTCGCAGATCAAGGGCGCCAAGATCAACGAGGCGCTGCCGGTCACGGTGGTATCGACCGACGAGATCAAGAGCGCGGCCGCCGTATCGGGCGACGAACTGTTCCGTTCGATCCCGCAATTTGGCGACGTCCAGTTCAACAGCCAATATCTGCCCGGCAGCTCCAACGGCGCGCGCGGCGACGTCGGCTCGCTCGACCTGCGCAGCCTGGGCATCGGCAACACGCTGGTGCTGCTGAACGGCCGCCGTGTCGTTGCCCACCCGACCAGCCAGGCGAACGACCAGCTGGTGCCGGTGCTGAGCTACAACACCAATGCCATCCCCGTGAACGGGCTCGAGCGGCTGGAAGTGCTGCGCGACGGCGCGGCCGCCATTTACGGCGCGGACGCGGTGGCAGGCGTGGTCAACACCGTGCTCAAGACCGATTATCAGGGCGCCGAGCTGTCGCTGCAATATGGCGGCGCGGAAGGCACCGGCCTGCGCGAGTTCAACGCCAATGGCGTGATCGGCACCAACTTCGCCGAAAATCGGGGCAACATCACCCTGTTCGGCAGCTATGACCATGGCACCGGCCTGGATTCGACCGAGCAATATTATACCGAGTCCTCCGACCGCCGTGGCCTGTTCGAAGGCACCGCGTTCGAAGGCTCGACCTCGCTCGATGGGCGTTCGACCACCACGCCGTTCGCCAACCTGCGCACCTATGGCAATGTGCCGGTGACCATCAACGGCACGTCCCTGACCAACGCATCGGGCCAGTTCCATCTCCAGCCGACCAGCAGCACCGGCTGTGTCGCGGCGATCGGCAATGATCGCTGCATCCAGAATGGGGCGATGGCGACGGCGGGCGCGGACCGCGACCTGCGTTATGACTCGCTGGCGCAGGGCACGTCGATCATGCCGCGCCTCAACCGCCTCAACCTGTTCATGACCGGCCATTATGACATCAGCGACGATGTCACCTTCTTCGCCGAAGCCGGCTTCTATCGCAGCAAGACCAAGGCGCAGCAGAGCCCGGTCGCGACGCTCAGCTCGATCCCCATCTATGTGCCGGCGAGCAATTACTGGAATCCGCTGGGTCAGGCCGTGTTCGCCAACGGCACCGTCAATCCCAACCGCCTGGCCGGCACCAATGCCCCGGCCGAGGGCCTGCCGCTCACCATCAACAATTATCTGTTCGATGACTTCGGTCCGATGAACGTCACCGTGACCAACCAGCAATATCGCCTGCTGGCCGGTCTGCGCGGCGAGTTCAACGGCTTCAACTGGGAAAGCGCGATCAGCTATTCCGAAGCCTGGGCCCGCGACGTCAGCGACAATATCAGCCGCACCAAGCTGCAGGAATATCTGTCGCTCTCGACCCCGGACGCCTATAATATTTTCGGCACGTCGGTGAACAGCCAGTCGACCATCGACGCGATGCGCGAGGAACTGGTTCGCTATACCAAGTCGACCCTGGCGACCTATGACTTCCGCCTCTCCAAGAGCGACCTGTTCACTCTGCCGGGTGGCAATGTCGGCTTTGCCGCCGGTATCGAGGCGCGGCGCGAGACCCAGCTCGACGATCGCGATCCGCGCATCGACGGCACCATCACCTATACCGATCCGCTGACTGGCGCGGTTGCAGGCGACTTCGTCAACTCCGCGCTCAACAACGACACCAGCGGCCATCGCGAAGTGTTCGGCGCCTATGCCGAATTTGCCGTGCCGCTGGTTTCGCCGGAAATGGACATCCCGCTGGTGCGCAGCCTGGATCTCCAGTTGGCCGGTCGTTACGAACATTATAGCGATTTCGGCGATGTCGCCGTGCCCAAGATCGCCGGTGCCTGGGAAGTGGTGCGCGGCATCCGCTTCCGTGGTTCCTGGGCCAAGTCGTTCCGTGCCCCGAACCTGGAGCAGACCAACGCGACGGTCGTGACGCGCGCGAACAGCCGCACCGACTATATCATGTGCGAGGCGGACGTCCGCGCCGGCCGCATCACCGACTTCTCGCAATGTTCGCGGGCGCAGACCACCTCGGCCCGGCGTTCGGGTAACCCGGATCTCGATCCCGAACGGGCAAAGACCCTGTCCTTCGGCGTCGTGCTGGAGCCGCCGCTGCCCGACGGCATGGGCCATCTGACCTTCACCACCGACTGGTGGCGGGTGCGCCAGACCGGCCTGGTCGGCATTTTCGGCGAAGGCAATGCGCTAATCCTCGACTATCTGCTGCGCAAGCAGGGTTCGAGCAATCCGAACGTGATCCGCGCCGCCGCCACCGCTTCGGATATCGAAGCCTTTGCCGGCACCGGCCTGACCCCGGCGGGCGAGGTTCTCTACGTCCTCGATCAATATACCAATTTGCAGCCGCAGACGGTGAAGGGCCTGGACTTCAACCTGACCTATCGCACGCCTGAAACCAGCATCGGCAGCTTCAACTTCGCGGTCAATGCGTCGCACTTCCTGAAATATTATCAGGAACCCTCGCCGGGCATCGCCGAACTGCTGGCGGCGCAGGACGCGGGCGACATCGACGCCGCCGTCAACATCTCGGGCGGCCGCAGCCTGTTGCAGCTCGACCGCAAGCCCAAGTGGCGCGGTTCGGCCTCGCTCACCTGGTCGCTCAATAATGTGACGGTCGGCGCCTTCGCCCAATATACCGGCAAGGTCTATGACACCGGCCTGATCGATGCGGACGGCGATTACTGGACGGTCAAGGCGACCACCACGGCGAACCTCTACGGCCAGTATCGCTTCACCGAGGGATCGCTGAGCGGCACCAGCATGCGCATCGGCGTGCGCAACCTGTTCGACAAGGCGCCGCCGCTGTCGTCCAGTGGCTATCAGGGCCAGCTTTATTCGCCGCTGCGTCGCTATTGGTACTTGAACGTCAGCCACAAATTCTGATGCCTCCTGGGGCACCGGCCATCCGGCCGGTGCCCATTTTTTGCTTTCGGGACATGTTATTGATGAAATCGCTGCGCGCGCTGCCGCTTGTCGCCCTGATGATCCTGAGCGTGCCGGCCGGCACCGCGCTGGCCCAGCCCGCGCCGGCGGCAAGTCCGGCCCCGGCCAGCCTGTTCACGCTGGCGGGCGGGCAGAAGATCGTCCTGCCCAAAGCGGGCGCCAATGGCGTCATCGCCCGCTATCTCTACACCCCGTCGATCGCGGGCGGCCTGGGCGCGGCCGAGATCGGCCTGGATCGCGCGCGGCTGGGCGAGACGCAGGTGCTGCTGTTCCGCAAGGTCGGCAACAAGGTGCTGGCCGAGTTCGAGAATTACCGTTTCCGCGCGCTCAACGGAGACGCCGGCGAGGAGCAGGCAGTCGCGCGCTCCTTCTCCAATTCGCCGATCTGGTCGGGTGATATTGTCAGCGAAGATGACAGGGGCATCACGCTCGATCTGTCCGGCCTGCTGATGCGCGATGCCTTTGACGTTGCCGGGCGGCTGAAGGCGACCAAGGCCGGCAATTTCAAGATTGCGCCGGCGCTGTCCTATGTCGATCCGGCGCAGAGCCTGGCCTTCCCGGACAATGTCGAGTTCGAGGCGGCGCTGACCTTCACCAGCGACGAGCCGGGACGCAGCATCGAGCGCGTGCTGCCCGATGCGCGCGGGCTGACGGTGCGGGTGCATCACAGCTTCATCCGCCTGCCCGATGCAAATTTCCACACCCGCGCCCATGATCCGCGCACCGGCACGTCGGTGCAGGTCATCCGCAACAATTATGCCGCCGCGCTGGACGAGCCGATCGTCACCCGGCTGGTGCGCCGGTTCCGGCTGGAAAAGACCGATCCCAATGCCGAGCGTTCGGCGGTCAGGAAGCCGATCATCTTCTATGTCGACCGCGCCGCGCCGCAGGCGATCCGCGATGCGCTGAAGGAAGGCGCCCAATGGTGGGCACAGGCGTTCGACGCGGCCGGCTTCGTCGACGCCTTCCGGGTCGAGGAATTGCCGGTCGGCGCCAATCCGATGGACGCGCGCTACAATGTCATCGCCTGGGTCCATCGCGAGACGCGCGGCTGGTCGACCGGCACCACCATCGTCGATCCGCGCAGCGGCGAAATCGTGCGCGGCGTGGTGCAGCTGGGATCGTTGCGCGCCTGGCAGGACAAGCTGATCTTCGAGGGGCTGGCCGGCGCGGCGAAGGAGGGCACCGGAGCCAGCGACGACCCGATCATGCTGGTGAAGGCGCGGCTGCGCCAGCTCGCCGTGCATGAGGTCGGCCATGCGCTGGGCCTGTCGCATAATTTCGCCGGTTCGACCTTCGAGAACCGGGCGTCGGTGATGGACTATCCCGCGCCGCGCATCGCCGTGCGGGACGGTGCGCTCGACTTTTCCGACGCCTATGCCACCGGCGTCGGCGCCTGGGACAAGTTCGCGATCGACTGGCTCTATCGCCAGTTCCCGGCCGGCACCGATGAGAAGGGCGCGCTGGACGCCATGACCCGCGCGGTCCAGGCCAAGGGCTATCGCTTTGTCGCCGATGGTGACACACGCGGCGATGGCGATGCCCAGCCCTGGGGCAATATGTGGGATGACGGCACGGATGCCGCCGCGCAGCTGACCCATATCATGGATGTGCGCCGGATCGCGCTCGACCGCTTCGGCCTCGACAATCTGCCGGCCGGGGCGGCGGCCGCCGACCTGCGCCGGATGATCGTGCCGATCTATCTGTTCCACCGCTATCAGGTGACGGCCGCGTCGAAGCTGATCGGCGGGGTGGATTACAGCTATGCGGTGAAGGGCGATGGCCATGAGCAGGCGCTGCCGGTCGACGCCGCGCAGCAGCGGGCGGCATTGCGCGCCCTGCTCGCGACGCTCGATCCCGCCGCGCTCGATCTGCCCGATCGCCTGTCACCTTTGCTGTCATCGATCCAGTCGGGCATGAGCGACCGCCAGACCGACATCGAGCTGCTGCCCGGACGCACCGCCGCCGCCTTCGACTGGGCGCGCGCGGCCGAAGTGGCGGCCGACGGCAGCTTCATCGCGATGCTGGCGCCCGAGCGGCTCAACCGGCTGGTGGCGCAGCATGCCGCCGATGCCGGCCAGCTGTCGCTCGACGAATATCTGGGCGCGATCGACGATCGGGTGACGGTCGCCGGGGCAACGGGCCGGCAGGCGGAAATCGCGCGGCAGGTCCGTGCCCGCTATGTCCTGCGCCTCATCAGCCTGGCCGACGACAAGCAATTGTCGTCGACCGCGATCGCGATCGTGCGGGCGCATATGGAAAGCCTGGCCGGGCGTCTGGGCAAGCGCGGCGCCGCCGCCGACGCTGCGCATAATCGCTATCTCGCCACCATGCTGGCGGCCTCGCCCGAGGAGCGCGCCAAGCTGGCCGAGCCGATCGCGCCGCCGCCGTCGATCCCGCCGGGTGCGCCGATCGGCAGCGATGCCGAATGCTGGTTCTGCATGCCCGCCGTGCCGGCGACCGAAGAATAATCATTGCCTTTGAGGGGGAAGTCCCATGCGTAAATCTGTTGTCACTGCTCTGCTGGCCTCGGCCATCGCCCTGCCGATCGCGCTGCATTCCGCCGCTTCCGTCTCGGCCCCGGCCGATGGCGGCACGGTCGCCATCGTCGGCGCGACCATTTTCGACGGCACTGGTGCTGCGCCCGCGCCCGGCACCGTGCTGATCCAGGATGGCCGCATCACCGCGGTCGGCGCCGATGTGAAGGTGCCGCGCGGCGCCAGGGTCATCAACGCCAAGGGCAAGGCGCTGCTGCCGGGCTTCTTCGACGTCCATACCCACTGGACCGCCGGCGGCAGCCCCAGCACCTTCCCGCAGATCGCCAACGCCTATGTCGCGGCCGGCGTGACCACGGTGAATGATTTCAACGAAGCGCCCGAGGCGTTCGCGCCGCTGCGCGCCTGGCTGGGCCAGATGAACGCCCCCCATGTCCGCTTCGCCGCGCGCATCAGCACGCCCGGCGGCCATGGCGCCGACTGGGCCGATCAGGCGACCACCATCTGGGTCAACACCCCCGGCGCCGGCAAGGCCGCGATCGAGAGCCTGGTGCCCTATCAGCCCGATCTGGTGAAGATCTTCTCCGACGGCTGGCGCTATGGCGTGTCGCCCGACAATACCAGCATGGACGAATGGACGCTGAAGGCCACGGTCGAGGCGGCGCACGTCCAGAACTGGCCGGTGCTGACCCACACTGTCACCGTCGATCGCGGCCTGGTCGCGGCGCGGGCGGGCGTGGACTCGCTCGCCCATGGCCTGCAGGACCGGCCGATCACCGCCGAGGAAGTCGCCGCGATCAAGCAGAGCGGCATGGCTATGGCGCCGACGCTGGCGGTCTATGATCCCTATAAGCGTGGCGACGTGAGGGCGGACGATCCACGCCTGAAGCAGACCTTCCGCAAGTTCGGCTTTGCACTGGGCAATGTGAAGGCGCTGTTCGATGCCGGCGTACCGATCGCGCTGGGCACCGATGCGGGCATGCCCGGCACGCCGCATGGCCCCTCCACCCTGCACGAGATGGAATTGCTGGTACAGGCCGGCCTGACGCCCAGCCAGGCGCTGGTCGCCGGCACCCAGACCAGCGCGAAGATCATGCGCATCGATGCCGATCGCGGCACCATCGCGGTTGGCAAGCGCGCCGACATCGTGCTGATCGACGGCACCCCCTGGACCGACATCAAGGATGTCTACAAGGTGTCGCAGGTGCTGATCGACGGCAAACTGGCCTATGGCGCCGGCGCCCCGGCGCTGCCCGCCGCCAACAAGACCGACCGTCTGCCCTCGATCAGCGTGCCTGCGCTGATCGACGATTTCGAGCGCGACGATCGCCGCTCGTCGATCGACACGCTGCGCGTCGACACGCCCGATGGCGGCATCGACCGGTCGGTCGAGATCACCCAGACGGTGCCGCGCGACGAAGGCGGCAAGGCGCTGTCGCTGTCGGCGCGCATGGCGGTCAAGGAAGCGGCCTATGCTGGCTTTGCCATTCCGCTGAGCCGCGGGTCGATCACCCCGGCGAAGATCAGCGGTTACAAGGGCCTGCGCTTCGAGCTGAAGGGCGACGGCGCCTATACCGTTCGCCTGAACGGCCTGGACGGCGTCTGGGAAGCGCAGGTGCAGGGCGGCGCCGGCTGGGCTGCGGTCGAGGTGCCGTTCAGCCAGTTCAAGCCGGTCGAGCGGCGCGGCAAGACTGGCCCGGCCTTCACCGGTGACGGCATCACCCAGGTCGAGTTCGGCGGATCGCGCGGTCCCGGCAAGCGCATGTGGTTGCAGATCGACAATGTCCGCTTCTACTAAGGGCTGACGGCCTGCTTGAAGGGGCGCGATGAAACATCGTGCCCCTTTCCCTTTCTGCCTGCTTACGACCAGATATCTGGAGAGATTGCATGAAACCCCATTGGCTTTTCCTGTCGGGCGCGCTGCTGTTGCAGGCCGTGCCTGCCGTGGCCCAGACGAGTACGCCGACACCGCCCGAGCGCTTCTTCAAGCAGCCGCCGGGGACTGACTATTATCTCGCCAATTACAGCGAATATGAGGCCTATCTCCAGAAGCTGGCGACCGAGAGCGACCGGATGAAGCTGGTCGACATCGGCAAGAGCGCGGAAGGGCGCAGCCAGTGGATGGCAATCGTCTCCTCGCCCGCGAACCTGGCCAAGCTGGACGAGTATCGCGCCATTGCCGAGAAGCTGGCCCGCGCCCATGGCGTGGACGAGGCGCAGGCGCGCACGCTGGCGGCGCAGGGCAAGGCGGTGGTCTGGATTGACGCGGGCATGCACGCGACCGAGACGGTGACGTCGCAGGGGCAGATCCAGGTGCTTTACCGGATGCTGACCCAGTCGGACCCGGAAACGATGCGCATGCTGGACGACTGCATCATCCTGTTCGCGCATGACAATCCCGACGGCATGGAACTGGTCGCCAACTGGTATATGCGCTCGGCCGATCCCAAGAAGCGCGAGATGGCGACACTGCCGCGCCTCTACCAGAAATATATCGGCCACGATAATAACCGCGACAGCTTCATGGCGGCGATGCCCGAGACCGAGAATGTCAATCGGGTGCTGTTCCGCCAATGGTATCCGCAGATCGTCTACAACCAGCATCAGACCGGGCCGGAGGGCATGGTGGTGTTCGTGCCGCCGTTCCGCGATCCGTTCAATTTCAATTATGACCCGATCGTCATGGCGCAGCTCAACGAAGTCGGCTTCGCCATGCATTCGCGCCTGATTTCCGAGGGCAAGGCCGGGTCCGGCACGCGCAGCGCGGCGCCCTATTCGACCTGGCACAATGGCATGGAACGATCGGTCGCCTATTTCCACAACAGCATCGGCCTGCTGACCGAGATCATCGGCGGGCCGACCCCGGCGAAGATCCCGCTGGTGCCATCGACCCAGTTGCCGCGCGGCGACGAGATGATGCCGATCGGCCCGCGCGACTGGCATTTGCAGGATTCGCTCGACTATCAGTGGACGCTGGACCGTGCCGTCATCGACTATGCCTCGCGCAATCGCGAGCGGCTGTTGTTCAACATCTGGAAGATGGGCGCCAACAGCATCGAGAAGGGCAGCAGGGATAGCTGGACCATCACCCCGTCCAAGGTCGACCGGCTGGCCAATGCCAAGGCGCTCGACGAAGGGCGCGGCCCCAAGAAGGTCGATCCCGGCCTCTACAAGACGATGCTGCAGGCCCCGGCCGAGCGCGATCCGCGCGCTTACATCATCCCCGCCGACCAGCGCGACATGCCGACCGCGATCGCCTTCCTCAACGCGCTTATCAAGAATGGCGTCGAGGTGGAGCGGGCCGACGCGCCGTTCCAGGCGGGCGGGAAAAACTATGCCGCCGGTTCCTATATCGTGCGCACCGATCAGGCCTATCGCCCGCATGTGATCGACATGTTCGAGCCGCAGGATCATCCGCACGACACGGATTTCCCCGGTGGCCCGCCCAAGGCGCCCTATGACATTACCGGCTATACTTTGGCCTATCAGATGGGGATCGGTTTCGACCGGCTGCTCGACGGGCTGGACCAGCATTTCACCCCGGTCCCCGACCTGCTGGCGCCGCCGCCTGGCCGGATTGTCGGCCAGGGCAAGGCGGGCTGGATCGTCGGTCATGAAAGCAACAACAGCTTCATCCTGACCAACCGTCTGTTGAAGGCCGGTGTGCGTCCGGCCTGGCTGAAACAGGGGGTGAGCGCCGATGGCGAGGCGATGCAGGCCGGCGCGATCTGGATCCCGGCATCGGCCGGCGCGCAGAAGATCGTCGGCGACGCGGTGACGGGGCTGGGCCTGACCGCCCATGCGCTCGATGCCGCGCCGCAGGGCGAACGCATTGCGCTCAAGCCCCTGCGCATCGGCCTGGTCGATCGCTATGGCGGCAATATCCCGACCGGCTGGACCCGCTTCCTGCTGGAGAAGTTCGAATTCCCGTTCGCGCCGGTCTATGCCAAGCGTCTGGATGCGGGCAATCTGGCGAAGGATTATGATGTGTTGCTGTTCGCCGACGGCGCACTGCCGCCCAGCGGCGCCTGGGGAACGGCCCGCGCCGGCAAGCAGCCGGACGTCAAGGATACGCCGGCCGAGTTCGTGCCGATGCTGGGCGATCTGACCGACGCCAAGACGGTGCCGGCGGTCGCGGACTTCGCCCGCAATGGCGGCGCAGTGGTGGCGATCGGCAATTCGGCCCGCTTCATCGACCTGCTCGGAACGCCGCTCAAGCCTGCATTGTCCCGCGAGGTGGAGGGGACGATGAAGCCGCTCGACACCAAGAGCTTCTTCATCCCCGGATCGATCCTGCGCGCGCGCGTCGATAACCGCCAGCCGCTGGCCTATGGCCTGCCCGATCAGGTGGACATGTTCTTCAACCGCTCGCAGACCTTCGTGACGGCGAATGCCACTCCTTATGGCCAGGTGTCCTGGTTCGAGGGCCGCGACCTGCTGCGCAGCGGCTGGGCCGTGGGACAGGAGAAGCTGGCCGGCACGATCGCCGTCGCCGATGTCGATGTCGGCAAGGGCAAGCTGCTGGTGATGGGGCCAGAAGTGGCGCAGCGCGCCCAATCCTATGGCACGTTCAAATTCCTGTTCAACGCGCTGCTCTATGGCGCGGCCGATCGGAAATAAGGGAAAGGGGCGGGGCGTCGGGAGGCGCCCTGTTCTTCCGGATCAGCCCCGGACGGCGCAGTCGCCGGGGATGATCTGATCGCCGCGGGTCAGGACGATCCGGTCGGCGCTGCGCGCGACATGCACCAGCCCCTGCTGCTCCAGCGCTTCGGCCAGGCCATCGGCATTGTCGATGTCGAACACGCCGCTGATGGCGATATGGGCGGCATCCTCCTTCACCTCCAACCGGCCCGAGCCATAGCGGTTCATTTCCGCCGCGACGTCGGACAGGCAGCGGCCGGTGAAGACGATGCGGCCGTCGCGCCAGGCACTTTCGCGGGTCACGTCGACCGGATCGACCGAAACGCTCTGATCCTTCTGCGTCAGCCGCATGCCGGCGGGCAACAGGGTGGCGCGGCTGCCATTGTGGGTTGCCGCAGCGGTCACGACGCGGACAAGCCCCTCGGTCGTGGTGACCTGTTCCCGGCCCGAAAGGCGCGACACGTCGAAGGCGGTGCCGACCGCCGTGGCCGTGAGCTTGCCGGCCGATACACTGAAGGGGCGGTTCTTGTCCTTCTGGACGGCGAAATAGGCGCGGCCCGTCTCCAGCGCGACCGCCCGCTTGTCGGTGGAGAAGGCGAAGCGGATCGCACTGTCGGCGTCCAGGATCACGCGCGATCCATCGGGCAGCTGGATATTGCGGCGGCGGCCGGCCGGGCTGAACAGGCGCGTGCCCGCAGCCTGCGCCACCTGTTCGCCGGACAGGGCGGGCGGCACGGGATGCTCGGCGGGGCGGCTGGTGAACCAGAGCGTCGCCGGCACTGCCAGCAGCGCGGTCAGCGAGGCTGCCAGCAAGGCCGCGCGCCACGGGCGGCGGCCGGCCGAGGGGGCGGAGGCTTCGGTCTGGCGCGCCTGCATCTGGGCGAGCATCGCCGCGATCGCATCATCTGGCTCCGCAGCGCCGGCGACGTTCCAGCCGCGCTCGACCGCGTCCATGGCCGCGCGATGCGCCGGGGCCGCGTCGCACCAGGCGGCGATCGCCGCCCGCTCGGCGGATGTCGCCGTGCCGGACTGCAACCGCGCCCAATGGGCGGCGGCGATGTCGAAGGGGTCGTCCCCGTCCTGGGTCATGAAGTGACCGCTATCCTATCGTGCCAAGCGCCGAGCGATATGCGCGACGGCCTTGGCGACATGTTTCTCGATCGCGCTCACCGAAATGCCCAGCCTTTCCGCAATATCGCCATAGGCCAGCCCTTCGTAGCGCCGCATCAGGAAGATGTCGCGGGTCCGTTCCGGCAGCTCTTCCAGCGCGCGGACGACCTGGGCGATCTCTTCCCTTGCCTGTAAGACGCGGTCGGCGGTCCGTTCCTCAGCAGGATGATCCTTTTCCGTCAGTTCATCATGCCCCTTGGCATGACGGACCTGATCGCGCCGCGCTTGATCGCGCAATACGCTGGATGCGGTGCGGAAGATATAGCCTTCCAGATTGTCGATGCCGTCGGGCGACTGGCGCACATGCATGCGCAGCATCACGTCCTGCACCAGGTCGTCGACGATATGGGCGTTGGCCACGCGGCGGGCAAAATAGCGGCGCAGCGCCGGGATATAGGCGGAATAGTCGGTCGCCCTGTTTTCCGCCCCGCCCGGTTGCGGCAACGACGATCCTGATAGACGGTTCAACCCCGAAACCCCTTGTCCGCGCTTTCAAACCCCTTGCGGGCCGCCCCGGCGACCCGCATCACCAATGCCGGTCCCAGCTCAGCAGGATCGATCGCGGTCCTGAACTGAACGTTTGACCGACCCCATATCCGTTAGTCACCGCGCGCAAATTCGCGACGCGGTTGAAAATATTGCGCGCGCGCAGCGACAGGCTGGTCCGCTCGCGACGCCAGCTGACCCCCGCGCCGAACAGTGAGAAGCCGGAGGTCTCGACGAAATCGGGATCGTCACGGGTGAATGTGGACCAGGAACCCGACTGATATTGCCAGTCGCCCTCGATCGTCAGTTGGCCATGGCCGCCGACCGACCAGCTGCGCGCCAGGCTGGCCTGCAACCGGCGATGCGGCACGAAGGGGATGCTGTCGCCCTTGTCGGCGCCGCCGACCAGCGGCGCGGCGTCGGACACGCGGGTCAGGTCGGCGCGGATCAGGCTGGCCTCCAGCCGGGCGGTCAGGCCCGGCAGCGGGCGGGCGACAAGTTCGAACTCGGTGCCCAGGATCATCGCATTGCCGACATTGACCAGATAGGCGTGCGAGCGATTTTCCGACAGCGCCCGATACTGCATGTCGCGCCAGTCGTTCATATAGGCGGTGAGCGTCATCTCGCTGTCGCGCCCCAGATGCAGGTTGAAGCTCAGTTCAGCACCCCACAGGCTGTCGCCATCATAGGTGCGGCGATCGGGCAGCAGCACGGATGCGGTATTGACCCCGCCCGGCCGGATGCTGCGCGTCAGCTGGGTATGCCAACTGGCGCCGGGCGCGATCGGCAGGTCGATATGGACGCGGGTGCTGAGCCCGCCCGACCGACTGACGGTGCGCGGCCAGGAGTCGATCGATCCGCTGAGCAGATTGGGCACGACCACGTCATTCTGCGATGCGACGCGATAATCATCATAGCGCAGCCCGAGCGAAACCAGCAGGTCGTTCTCCCGATAGGAGAGCGTCCCGAACAACGCCGCCTGGTCGCGGCTGATCGCCAGCCGGCGGGCACCGAACAGTTCGCCGGTGACATCGGGATCGCCGCTGTAGGAGGAGAGTTCGCTGCGCAGCCGCTCGCTCCGATGATCGATCAGCACGCCCGCCACCCAGCCCAGCCCATGGGCATTGTCATGGCCCAGGCGCAATTCCTGCAGGATGCGGGTCGACACGATCGGAATATGCAGCAGCGACGGCGCAAGGCCGGCGGCATAATCGGCGAACTGCTGCGTCTGCGCCGGATCGCAGGACGGACTGTCGAGCCCGAAATAGCGTTGGCAGGCTTCGGGATCCTGCCCCTGCAACAAGGTGGCGTTGGTCCGATCATAACGCCGGTCGAGCGACCAGCGATAGGCGGCGGTGATGCTGGTCAGGCGGACCGGGCCGCCGCCATAGCCGATCTTGAGCCGCCCCATCAGGAAATCATGGGTGGTGGGCGCGGCGAAATAGCGGTCGGTGCGATAGGGGCCGAGCGACTGGAACCAGGAGGAGGCATCGGCGATGCGGCGATGCTGCCAGGTGAGCAGCGCCGATATGTCGAGATCGGGCTGCGGCACGATCCGCGCGATCAGGCGCAGCCCCGATATGTCGTCGTCATTGACGTTGCGCGCGCCGGTGCGGACATTGTCGACATAGCCGCCCGCACGGCTGGCATAGGCGGTCGCGCGCAGGGCAGCGCGCTCGCCCAGCGGGATATTGAGCGTGGAGGAGGCCGACAGGTCGGGCTCGCCGCCCTGCTGCATGCCAAGGCCCAGGCTGGCGCCGCCGCCCCATTGGCCGAGATACGGTTCTTCCGGCGCGATCTCGATCTCGCCGGCAAGCGCGCCGACGCCATGTTCGGCGCTGCGTGCGGTGCGGGCGATGCGGACCTGCGCGACGTCGGCCAGCGACAGGTCGCTGGTCGTGCGCGCGGCGTCGCTGCCGGTGCCCGACGGGCCGGCGATCGGCACATCACCGAAATAGACCAGAGTGGTGGATTCTCCCGCCATGCCGACGCCGCGCACGATCAGCGCGCGCTGACCGGCATTGCCCGGTTCGCTGCTGATGCCGGGACTGGCCTCGACCAGGGTCGCGATCCCTGCCGCGCTGGGCCGTAGCCGCAGGTCGCCGGCAAAGCTGACCGGATCGGTTCGGCGCTGGGCGGTGACGATCAGCGGGCGGGCCGGGGGCAGGGGGGATGAGGGGGCGGCGGCGGCAATGTCGGTCGTGCTGCGGACAGGGGAGGCTGGCTCGATCAGGATGACATGGGCGTCCGTCTCGCGGAAGGTCAGGCCGCTGCCCTTGAGCAGCCGGCGCAGCGCGCTCGAAAAGGACATGGTCCCCGACAGCCGGTGTGACGTGGTCGAACCGGCAAGGGCGGATCGGAAGACGATCTGCCGCCCGGCCTGCAGGGCAAGCTGCTGGATCGCGGTTTCGAGCTTCTGACGGGGTATGTCGAATGCCGTGTCGCCGCCGTTGCGGGCGAATGCAGGGGCGGGGATGAGGGGCAGGGCCAGGAATAGGGGCGCGCCGATTGTCGCGATCCGGCGCAGCGCATGCCGCCCCGGCCGCGCGACACCGGCTCTTCTGCACCTTCGTATCACGGACACGCCTTATTCTTCCGACCCGATGTCCAGAACGAGCGACCCCCCACTTTCCATCACGGAATATCCGGTGCCGCGACGGGAGATTGCGCAAATTGTGCAAAGATCATGAACTATCCCCAGGACGCGACGCCGGTTTCCGACGCTGCTGTCCCGTCAATGTGGAAGGAAGCGCATGACGTCGTCGTCTTTGCGGAAGCGAGGGCGATGGGATCGCGGCCGGATTGCTATCCGAAAGGGGCAGGGACGTGAATTAAGTTATTCTGTTCCTTCTACAAGTCGGCCTCGTAGCGCAGCCTCCAGGGCATACAGGTGGGCCGTTGCGCGGTGATTTTCGGCTTTTGAGCCATTTTTTTGCGAGAAAGGTGTTGACGGACTCGAATGACGGGCCTAAATGCCACTCCACCGACGCGGTGATGACCAACGGTTTTCGCCACGCACGGTCGCAAACATAGCAGGACAGTATGTCCCCCGATAGAGATAGCGGGGAACGATCACTGTCCGCTTCGATGTTTGGACGGCTCTTTGACATTGTGATTTAGATGAAGGGACATGTGGGCGGCGGCCCTGGGTTCTTACGGCTTTCAGGCGTAGGAGTT